>NZ_JBGTYN010000008.1:0-236758 GCF_041730275.1 Comamonas sp. SY3
ACCGTCGACCTATACCTTGGCAAGGTATCGCTCTACCAACTGAGCTATTCCCGCATATCCGCTTTACCGGAAGTCCGCTATTATATACCGGGCTCCGCGATGGTATGCATTGTAACGCATATTTTTTGGTCTTTTTGGCAAACCGGCCCGTTTTTGATGACGGGCCGGTTTTCCGGTCAGGACCGCAGCCCGTCAGTGCTTGACGGCACGCGAGCGGCGCGCTGGCGCGGCCTTGGCAGCAGTGGCAGCCACCGCAGCGGCCGGCACCACCGGCACAGGTTCTGCAGCTGGCGCATCGCTGTCGCTCAGCGGCGCAGGCGTGGTTTCGAGCGCCACTTCCAGCACCTTGTCGATCCAGCGCACCGGCACGATCTCCAGACCGCTCTTGACGTTGTCGGGGATCTCGGCCAGGTCCTTGACGTTCTCTTCCGGGATCATCACGGTCTTGATGCCGCCACGCAGCGCAGCCAGCAGCTTTTCCTTCAAGCCACCGATGGCTGTCACTTCACCACGCAAGGTGATCTCGCCGGTCATCGCCACATCGGCGCGCACCGGGATCCCGGTCAGCACCGACACCAGCGCGGTCGTCATCGCGGCACCGGCGCTGGGGCCATCCTTGGGGGTGGCGCCGTCGGGCACGTGGATGTGGATGTCGCGCTTTTCGAACACGTCATCGCGGATACCGAGCGAGCGCGCACGGCTGCGCACCACGGTGCGGGCCGCCTCGACCGATTCCTTCATCACATCGCCCAGCGAGCCGGTGCGGTTGATGACGCCCTTGCCAGGCATGGCCGCTGCTTCGATGGTCAGCAGATCGCCGCCCACCTCGGTCCACGCCAGACCGACGACCTGGCCCACCTGGTTCTTCTGCTCGGCATGGCCATACGTGAACTTGCGCACGCCCAGGTAGTCGGGCAGATTGTCGGCCGTCACCTGCACCGGTGCCTGCGCCTTGCCCAGCTGGATGTTCTTGACCACCTTACGGCAGATCTTGGACAGTTCACGCTCGAGCGAACGCACACCGGCTTCACGGGTGTAGTAGCGCACGATGTCGCGCACGGCGTCCTCACGCAACTCGAGTTCACCGGCCTTGACGCCGTTATTCTCGATCTGCTTGGGCAGCAGGTAGCGCATCGCGATATTGGTCTTCTCGTCTTCGGTGTAACCGGCCAGGCGGATCACTTCCATCCGGTCCAGCAACGCCGGCGGGATGTTCATCGAGTTCGAGGTGGCGACAAACATCACATCGCTGAGGTCGAAGTCGACTTCCACATAGTGGTCGCCAAACTTGCTGTTCTGCTCGGGGTCGAGCACCTCCAGCAAGGCACTGGACGGGTCGCCCCGGAAATCCATGCCCAGCTTGTCGATTTCATCGAGCAGGAACAGCGGATTGCGCGTGCCGACCTTGGACAGGTTCTGCAGCACCTTGCCTGGCATCGCGCCGATGTAGGTGCGGCGGTGACCCCGGATCTCGGCCTCGTCGCGCATGCCACCCAGCGCCATGCGCACATACTTGCGCCCGGTGGCCTTGGCAATCGACTGGCCCAGCGAGGTCTTGCCGACGCCAGGTGGGCCGACCAGGCACAGGATCGGTGCCTTGACCTTGTCGACGCGCTGCTGCACCGCGAGGTATTCGAGGATGCGGTCCTTGACCTTGTCGAGGCCATAGTGGTCTTCGTTGAGCACGTCCTCGGCCACCACCAGGTCCTTCTTGACCTTGGTTTTCTTGCCCCAGGGCAGGTTCACCAGGGTTTCGATGTAGTTGCGCACCACCGAGGCTTCGGCGGACATCGGCGACATCAGCTTGAGCTTCTTGAGCTCGCCTTCGGCCTTCTTGCGCGCATCCTGCGTCATCTTGGCGAGCTTGATCTTCTTCTCAAGGTCCTCCAGATCAGCGCCGTCCTCGCCCTCGCCCAGCTCCTTCTGGATCGCCTTGACCTGCTCGTTCAGGTAGAAGTCGCGCTGGCTCTTTTCCATCTGCTTTTTGACGCGGCCACGGATCTTCTTGTCGACATTGAGGATGTCGACTTCGCGTTCGAGCTGGTCGTACAGGTTTTCCAGGCGGTCCTGCACCTTTTGCAGCTCCAGCACAGCCTGCTTGTTCTCCAGCTTCAGCGGCAGGTGGGCGGCAATGGTGTCGGCCAGACGGCCGGCATCATCGATGCCGGAGATGGAGGTCAGGATCTCCGACGGGATCTTCTTGTTCAGTTTGACGTACTGGTCAAACTGCTGCATCACGGCGCGGCGCAGGGCCTCGATCTCGCTGGCCTTGTCGGCGCTGTCGCCGGCCTCTACCGGTTCGATCCGGGCGGTGAAGTAGTCCTCGCCTTCCGCAATCTCCTGCACCAGCGCGCGCTGCACGCCCTCGACCAGCACCTTGACGGTGCCGTCGGGGAGTTTGAGCATCTGCAGGATGGTCGAGACGCAACCAACGTTGAACATGTCGTTGACGGTGGGATCGTCCTTGGCGGCTGTCTTCTGGGCCACCAGCATGATCTTGCGGTCGCCCTCCATCGCGGTCTCCAAGGCCTTGATGCTCTTGGGACGACCAACGAACAGCGGGATCACCATGTGCGGAAAAACGACCACGTCCCGCAGCGGGAGCATGGGCAATTCCAGGGAATGGGAGGAAGGGGTGTGGTTGTCGGACATGAAAATCCTTTTGAAACTTGTACGAAGATGATTCGTAAAAGTGATTTTTCAACCCTTGGCCATCAAAAACCAGGGGCCGGGGCGGGTGCAGGCCGGCAAATACACCCTCAAGCCCTTTGGATACAACCCGGCAGCGCCAGGCGACCCTCGTAAAACACAGATGGCAGAGTCCCCAGCGGGGCGCTCTGCCATCAGGCCCATCAGGCCTTCTTTGCCGCTTCCCGGTAGACCAGGAGGGGCGGCTTGCCTTCGTTGATCGTCGCCTCTTCGACCACGACCTTGGCCACATTGTCGGTGGTCGGCAGATCGAACATGGTCGTCATCAGCGACTGCTCCAGAATCGAGCGCAGCCCCCGGGCACCGGTCTTGCGGGCCAGCGCCTTCTTCGCAATCGCGGTCAACGCATCGGGGCGCACTTCCAGCTCCACGCCTTCCATGCCCAGCAGCTTGTTGTACTGCTTGACTAGCGCGTTCTTGGGCTGGGTCAGGATCTGGACCAGCGCGTCCTCCGACAGCTCGGCCAGCGCAGTGACCACCGGCAGACGGCCTACCAGCTCGGGGATGATGCCGAACTTGATCAGGTCTTCCGGCTCGATGTCGCGGAACGCCTCGGAGATGGAGCGCTGCTGCTTGCTCTTGACGGTGGCACTGAAACCGATGCCCGATGCTTCGGAACGGTTCTCGATGACTTTCTCGAGCCCGGCAAACGCGCCGCCGCAAATGAACAGGATGTTGGTCGTGTCCACCTGCAGGAAATCCTGGTTCGGGTGCTTGCGACCGCCTTGGGGCGGGATCGAGGCCATCGTGCCTTCGATCAGCTTGAGCAGCGCCTGCTGCACGCCTTCGCCCGACACATCGCGGGTGATCGAGGGGTTGTCTGCCTTGCGCGTGATCTTGTCGATTTCGTCGATGTAGACGATGCCGCGCTGGGCCCGCTCGACATCGTAGTTGCAGCTTTGCAGCAGCTTTTGCACGATGTTCTCGACGTCCTCGCCAACATAGCCCGCTTCCGTCAACGTGGTGGCGTCCGCCATCACAAAGGGCACGTTCAGCTGGCGGGCCAGCGTCTGGGCCAGCAAGGTCTTGCCCGAGCCGGTGGGGCCGATCAGCAAGATATTGCTCTTGGCCAGCTCCACATCGTCCTTGCCCGCCTTGTCCTTGTGCGCCAGGCGCTTGTAGTGGTTGTACACCGCTACCGCCAATGTGCGCTTGGCAGGATCCTGGCCGATGACATAGTTGTCCAGGGCCGCCTTGATCTCGGCCGGTGTCGGCAGATCATTGCCCTTGGCCTTCTCGCCCTCCTTGCCTTCTGCCGCCACCTCGTCGCGCACGATGTCGTTGCAGAGGTTGATGCACTCATCGCAGATGAACACCGACGGTCCGGCAATGAGTTTCTTCACCTCGTGCTGACTCTTGCCGCAGAAGGAGCAGTACAGGGTTTTTTCGCTGGATGAGCCTTTTTTCTCGGCCATGGGGGCAATGCCTTCAATCGAATCTATGTGGAAACAATGATAACCAACTACAAAGCGGCCTCAACCGGTAGGGTTGGGGCCGCTTGTCCAGAAAAGCGGGTTTATGGGCGCTTTTCTACCACAGTATCGACCAAACCGTACTCCTGCGCTTCGGGCGCCGTCATGAAGTAGTCACGCTCGGTGTCGGCCTTGACCTTGTCATAGGGCTGACCGGTGCGGTCGGCCAGGATGCGGTTCATCTGCTCCTTGGTGCGGATGATGTCGCGGGCATGGATTTCGATGTCCGTCGCCTGGCCACGGGCGCCGCCGAGCACCTGGTGGATCATGATCTTGGAGTTGGGCAGCGAGTAGCGCTTGCCCTTCTCGCCAGCGGCCAGCAGGAAAGCACCCATGCTCGCGGCAAAGCCCAGGCACATCGTCGAGACCTGCGGCTTGATGAACTGCATGGTGTCGTAAATGGCCATGCCGGCCGTCACGCTGCCGCCAGGCGAGTTGATGTAGAGCGAAATCTCCTTGTCGGGGTTTTCACTTTCCAGGAACAGCATCTGGGCGACCACCAGGTTGGCAGTCTGATCGTTGACTTCACCGACCAGGAAAATCACGCGGTCCTTGAGCAGGCGCGAGTAAATGTCAAACGAGCGCTCACCACGGCCCGATTGCTCGATCACCATCGGGATCAAACCCAAGTTCTGAATATCTTGTGCGCTCATTACATCTCCGTTCAGGATAGGTGGAAGCTAGCGTCAATGCACTGTGACTGCGCTAACTGTACCCCAATAAAATGGGGCCTGCGCCCAAAAGCACAAGCCCCTGTTTTCAGCTGGCCGCCGCGCTGGCGGCCATGGCCGCCCCGCGCGCTTATCAGCCTTGCTGGCCCATCAGTTCGTCGAAGGACACGGTCTTGTTGCTGACCTTGGCCTTGCCCAGCACGAATTCGGTCACGTTGTTTTCGATCACAACGGCTTCGACTTCGGCCAGACGCTGGCGGTCACCAAAGTACCAACGCACGACGTCTTCCGGCTTCTCGTAGCTCGATGCCAGCTCGTCGATGTGGGCCTTGATCTGCTCAGGCGTGGCTTCCAGCTTGTTGGCCTTGACCAGCTCGGCCACCACCAGGCCCAGACGCACGCGGCGTTCGGCTTGGGGCAGGAACACGTCAGCAGGGATTTCCGCCTTTTCAGCGTCCTTGATGCCGCGTTGCTTCAGCTCTTCACGGGCGCCTTCCAGCAGACGGCCGACTTCGGCGTCAATGCTGGCCTTGGGCAGGTCCAGCTCAGCCTTGGACACCAGGGCTTCCATCACGGCTTGCTTGTTGCGCGACTGCACGCGGAACTTGACTTCACGCTCCAGGTTCTTCTTGATGTCGGCGCGCAGGCCTTCGACGGAGCCGTCAGCAATGCCCAGGGACTTGGCCAGCGCTTCGTTCACTTCGGGCAGGTTGGCGGCTTCCACCTTCTTGACGGTCACCAGGAAGTCGGCGGTCTTGCCAGCCACTTCCTTGCCGTGGTAGTCCTCAGGGAATGCCAGCGGGAAGGTCTTGGATTCGCCGGTCTTCATGCCGCGCACTGCGTCTTCGAATTCCTTGAGCATCTGGCCTTCGCCGATCAGGAACTGGAATGCTTCAGCCTTGCCGCCAGCGAAGGGTTCGCCGTCGATCTTGCCTTCGAAGTCCACGGTCACGCGGTCGCCATCAACGGCAGCCGTGTCGGCTGGGCGCTGGGCGAAGGTGCGACGCTGCTTGCGCAGGATGTCGATGGTCTTCTCGATGGCAGCGTCGTCCACGTCGGCAGCCAGCTTCTCGACTTCCGCGGAAGCCAGGTCACCGATCTTGACTTCGGGGAACACTTCGAACACGGCATCAAATGCCAGCTCACCCTCAGGTGCGCCTTCTTTTTCAGTGATCTTGGGCTGACCGGCCACGCGCAGTTCGGCTTCGTTGGCGGCCTTGGCAAACGCCTCGCCGACCTTCTCGTTGAGCACTTCGTACTGAACGGAATAGCCATAGCGCTGTGCCACCACGTTCATCGGCACCTTGCCGGGACGGAAGCCGTCCATCTTCACGGTGCGGGCCAGGCGCTTCAAGCGGCTGTCCACTTCGGTTTGCACGGATGCGAGAGGCAAGCTCAGCGAAATTTTGCGCTCGAGCTTTTCAAGGGTTTCAACATTCACTGCCATGGTTAATCCTAGTTAGGCACGAACCCTTCCGGCCACGGTGTGCAAACGCCATTCAAGCCAGCCTGCAAGCGGCAAAGCTTGCGTCCGATGCGAGGACTGTCCGTGTCACATCGGGGATGGCATCAACGGGGATTGGCACCGTTTTACAACCTGGGGTCCCAGTAGATAGGCGACTGGCCCTAAGCCCAGCACACCCAAAAATCAAACGATGACAGCGCATTCAGTAGCAAGCAACACCTGGCGTGACCCGGCAAAAACCACCGTTGTCACGAAAGCGGTGCAGCGCAAGGCGCCATCGACCGAAACCGAACATTATATATAAAGCCAGCTCTTTTCCTGGATGCCAATACCGCCATGGCGCAGGGTCAGACCCTGATGCCGGCAGCCGCTGGCGCAAAACGCCAAGAAAAAAGCCGAATCTCCTGTTGGAAATTCGGCTCATATGCATTGCAACAGCAGATGGTGCTTGTACCTTCTGCTATTAAATTTTGGTGCGCGGGGCGGGACTCGAACCCGCACACCATTGCTGGCGTCAGGACCTAAACCTGGTGCGTCTACCAATTTCGCCACCCGCGCGGTTACAGCTGCAGCCGGCTTGCCCGCCAACTGCCTGCTTTTAGGTCAATCCACGATTCTAATGCAAGCCATTGCTGCCTTGGGCAAACCTCGGCAAAAACTCGCTAAGGGACCCTCTGCATAACTCCCTGCCGTGGTCTGAACGCGGTCTCGGGCGATCTGCTGTGTTGTCTTCCTTGTCAATAGCTCGCTATTGACTGCAAAAGACGCCTTGCATCTCATCCCGATCTGCGTCCATCCCGCTTGGCGAGGGTTATGCCGAGGGTCCCTGGCAAGCCACTCAAACGGCAGCCGACAGTGGCACGTCGCTGTGCTCCTTTTTCACGCGGAACCAGGCCGCATACATCGCCGGCAGCGCCAGCAAGGTCAGCACCGTGGCAACGACCAGGCCGCCCATGATGGCGACGGCCATCGGCCCCCAGAAGATGCTGCGCGACAGCGGAATCATCGCCAGCACGGCGGCTGCAGCGGTCAGCGCAATCGGGCGCAAGCGGTGGGTGGCCGCTTCGACAATCGCATCCCAGGTCGACAGGCCGGCGGCATGGTTGGCCTCGATCTGGTCGATCAGGATCACCGAGTTGCGCTGGATCATGCCCATCAGTGCGATGACGCCCAGCAAGGCGACAAAGCCAAAGGGCCGGTTCAGCAGCAGCAGGGCCGCAGTCACGCCTGCAATGCCCAGGAAGCCGGTGATATAGACCAGCACCGAGCGGCTGAAGCTGTGCAGCTGCAGCATCAGCAAGGTGAAGACGATGAACACCATGATCGGCATGCCCGCCATGATGGAATCCGAGCCCTTGGCGCTTTCCTCCACCGCACCGGCAATCTCGATGCGGTACTGGTTCAGGCCCTTGTCGGCCCAGCCCTGCTGCAGCTTTTGCAGATCAGGCCAGAGCTTTTGTGTCACCGTCGGACCTTGCAGGCCGGCGGCCACATCGCCTTGCACGGTGATCGCATACTCCCGCCCCTGGCGCCACAGAATGCCCGGCTCCCAGACAAAGCTGGGCTTGGCAATCTGCGACAGCAGGATGGCCTGGCCGCTGCTCGATGCCACATAGGCATTGCCCACATCGGTGACGGCCTGGCGCTCATCCACCGGCTGGCGCAGCACCATGTCGATCAGCTTGTCGCCTTCGCGGTACTGGCCAATGGTGTTGCCCGAAAGCTGGGTGCGCGTGGCCTGGGCAATGCTCTGGTTGCTCACGCCCAGCGCGCGGGCCTTGCTCTGGTCCACTTCCAGGCGCAGCACCTTGATGGACTCGTTCCAGTTGTCATTGACGCCCCGCATATCGGACGAGGCCTCCAGCTTGGCACGCACCTCGCTGGCCAGCGCACGCAGCAGCTGGGGGTCCTGGCCCATCACGCGGAACTGCACCGGGTACGGCACCGGCGGGCCGCTGGGCAGCAGCTTGACGCGGGCCCGCACTTCCGGAAACTCCTGCGCCAGCAAGGTCGGCAGGCGCTTCATCAGGCTGTCGCGGTCGGCCAGGCTGTGGGGCAGCAGGATCAGCTGCGACACATTGGACTGCGGGAAGATCTGGTCCAGCGGCAGGTAGAAGCGCGGCACGCCCGAGCCGATCCAGGACGTGACGGATTCGATGCCGTCCTGCGCCTGCATGCGCTGCTCGATGCGCCGCGTCACCTCCTCATTGGCAGCCATGCTCGATCCCTCGGGCAGCCAGACATCCATCAGGATCTCGGTGCGGTTGGAATCGGGGAAGAACTGCTGCTGCACCTTGCCCATGCCAAACAGGCCCAGCGCAAACACCAGCACCGTGGCGCCAATCGTCAGCCAGCGGTGCTCCACGCACCAGGAGACGGTGCGGCGGAAGCGGTTGTAGAAGGGGGTGTCGAACATCGCATGCTCGCCGCCTTCGCTCTCGTGCGGCGCATGCTTGGGCTTCTTCAGGAACACCGTGCCCAGGTAAGGCACAAAGTAGACCGAGGCCACCCAGCTGATGACCAGCGCAATCACGGTCACCGCAAAGATCGCAAAGGTGTACTCACCGGTCGTGGACTTGGCAATGCCGATCGGCATGAAGCCTGCTGCCGTGATCAGGGTACCCGTCAGCATCGGCTTGGCAGTGATGTCATAGGCCGCGGTGGCCGCGCTCAGCTTGTCATAGCCTTCTTCCATCTTGCGCACCATCATCTCGACGGCAATGATGGCGTCGTCCACCAAGAGGCCCAGCGCAATGATCAGCGAGCCCAGCGATACCTTGTGCAGGCCAATGCCCCAGTACCACATCGCCAGGAACGTGGCGCACAGCACCAGCGGAATGGTGATGCCCACCACCAGCCCCGGGCGCGGGTCCAAGGTGATGCGGCGCCACAACGGATCCTTGCCTTTGCGGATGTGCATGCCCAGGCTCAAAAAGCTCACGGCCAGCACAATCACCACCGCCTCGATCAGCACACGCACAAACTCGTTGACCGACGTGGACACGGCCTTGGGCTGGTCCTGCACGTTTTCCAGGCTCAAGCCGGCCGGCAAGGTGGGCACAATCTTGTCCACCGCCTCATGCAGGTGCTTGCCCAGTGCAATCACATCGCCGCCCTTGCGCATCGAGATGCCCAGCGCCACGGTCGGCTGGCCCTGGTAATGCACCTTGGTCTTGGCCGGGTCCAGGTAGCTGCGGTAGATGTCGGCGATATCGCCCAGCTTGAGCTGGTTGCCATTGGGCCCACGGATCGGCATGGCCTTGACGTCGTCGAGCTGGCGGAACTCGCCCGTCACCTCGACCTGCACCCGGTCGGCACCGGCCTGCACCTCGCCCCCGCTTTGCACGGCGTTTTGCTGGCCGAGCTGGGCAATGACCTGGTTCATGTCCAGCCCCAACTGGGCCAGCTTGCTGCGCGAGATCTCGATATAGAGCTTCTCGTCCTGCACACCAAAGAGTTCGACCTTGGCGACATCCTTGACCCGCAGCAGGCTCTGGCGCACGCTGTCGGCATACTCCTTGAGCTCGGCGTAGCTGTACCCCTCGCCCTGCAGCGCATAGATGACGCCGTAGACATCGCCGAAGTCATCGTTGTAGAAGGGCCCCAGCACGCCCTGGGGCAAGGTGGCGCGCATATCGCCCACCTTCTTGCGCACCGCCAGCCAGGTCTGCGGCACATCTTGCGGGCGCGTGTCTTCGCGCAGGTTCAGGATGACCAGCATCTCGCCGGGCTTGGAGTAGCTGACGATCTTGTCGGCATTGGGCACGTCCTGCAACGTGCGCTCGACCTTGTCGGTGACCTGCTCGGCCATCTGCTGGGCCGTGGCGCCTGGCCATGCGGCCGAGACCACCATCGCACGGAAGGTGAACGGCGGGTCCTCATCCTGGCCCAGCTGAAAATACGCGCCGATGCCCAGCACCAGCAGCATGATGAGCAGATAGCGTGTGAGCGGCACATGCTGCAGCGCCCAGCGCGAGAGGTTGAAGCCCTTGCTGCTACTGTGCTTCTCGCCATCGGGGCCGGGGGCCGGCGAGGACGGACCAGCGCCTTGCGGCGTGTTCTGAGGTGTTTGCATGGTCACCTCTTATTGCTTGGGCGCAGCCGCGGCCGCACCTGCCGCAGCAGGCGCATTCACCACCGGTGCATCGGCCTGGTTCTGCGCAGGCGCGGAGGCTGCGTACTTGGACTGGAACACCGTCACCTTCTGGCCGGCATTGAGCACATGCACGCCGGCTACCACCACCTGCTGCCCGGCCTGCAGACCGCTCTGGATGACGGCGTCATTGCCGTCCATGCGCGCCACCACCACTGCCTGGGGTTGCACCGTGGAGCTGGCCGGGTCATACACCCAGACCTTGCTGCTGCCGGCCTGGTCCCAGAGCGCCGACAAAGGCAGCTTGATCACATCGGCCGCCTTGTCGGCGCCGGCGGGGCGCTCGGGCGGCAGCACGGTCACCGTGGCGCCCAGCTTGGGCAGCGCATCATTGGGCGCCGCATCCAGCGAGGCCTTGACCTGGTAGGTGCGCGTAGCGGCATCGGCGCTGGCCGCCACCTCGCGGATATGCGCGCCCAGCAACTGCTCCTCAGGCCAGACCTTGACCTGCACCGGCTGGCCGGGCTTGAGCTGCGCAATGCGGTCTTCGGGTACCGCAAACACCGCATCACGCGCACCATCCTTGGCCACACGCAGCACCGGCGTGCCGGCAGACACCACCTGGCCAGGCTCCACATTCACCGCAGTCACCACACCGGCCACCTCCGACACCAGGCGGGTATAGGCCGTCTGGTTGCTTTGGCTGGCCGCGTTGGCCTTGGCCTGGTCCAGCTGTGCCTGGGCCGATTTCAGCGCCGCCGCATGGCGCTCCATCTCGGCCGCGCTGATGAAATTCTTGTCGCGCAGCTCCTTGAAGCGGCGGTAGTTCGCCGCTTCCAGGTCACGCTGCGTGGTGGCGGCCTGCACTTGCGCCTGCGCCCCCTGGGCCGCCAGCGCGTAGTCAGCACCATCGAGCTGGGCCAGCAGCTGCCCAGGCTTGATGGCCTGGCCCAGCTCCACGTTGCGGCTGAGCACCTTGCCCGCCACCCGGAAACCCAGTTGCGCCTCGGTACGGGCACGGATATCGCCGGCGAACGCCGACTGCGCCTGCAGCGGCGCGGCGCCCACGGTTTGCAGCTTGACCGCACGAATCGGCTCGGGCGGGGACTCCTGGCGTGAACAGGCCGTCAAGCTGGCCAATGCCGCCATTGATAGCAGCAGCACTGCGGCACGCGCGCTGGGCGCTCGAAGAGGTAGGAACATGGTGTGCATGCGGGCGGTGAGAGGCCAAGAAGACCCTGGCCCGGCAGAAGAAAAAGAGGGAAATGCACCAAGGACCCTCTGCCCAACACCCGGACGCGCGCTGTGCAGAGGGCCCTTAATGACCAAACGGTCACTAATTTAGACAGTTCGCTCCCGCCTGTCAATGCTTGGCAGCCACAGCGTGCGGGATGCGCTAGCATCGGCGCTGTGAAAGATTCCACGCCCTCCTCTTCTGCGGCTGCCGCCACGCCCGTCACCCACTACGAGAATTTTCCGGTGGCCTCCTGGCTGTGTCCGCCGGCACTGCGCCCTCCCATCGCCGCTATCTACCACTTTGCGCGCACAGCCGATGACATTGCCGACGAGGGCGACGCCGATGCCCCCGCCCGCCTGGCCGAGCTGCAGGCCTACCGCGATGCGCTGGCCCATATTGCTGATGGAAAGCCGCCACAGGCGCGCTGGCAGGCCGTGTTTGCGCCGCTCCAGGCCGCCATCGTGCAGTGGCAGTTGCCGGTCGCCTTGCTGGATGATTTGATCAGCGCCTTCATGCAGGACATCGACAAGACCGCCCGAAGCGCGCGCTATGCCGACCGCGCCGAGCTGCTTGACTACTGCCGCCGCTCGGCCAACCCGGTGGGGCGGTTGCTGCTGCATCTGTATGGCGTGAACGACGCCGCGTCGCTGGCCCAGAGCGATGCGATCTGCAGCGCGCTGCAGCTGATCAACTTCTGGCAGGACCTGGGGGTCGATATTCCGCGTGGCCGCTACTACCTCAATGATGCCGACTGCCAGGCCGCCGGCATCACCGCCGCCGCGATGCAGCAGCGCCAGGACAGCCCTGCGCTGCGCCAGCTGGTGATGGACCAGGCCGCCTGGGCGCGCCGCCTGATGGAAGAAGGCGCGCCGCTGGTGCACCGCGTGCCCGGCCGCGCCGGCTGGGAGCTGCGCCTGGTGGTGCAAGGGGGCTTGCGCATTCTGGACAAGGTCGAGGCGCTGCAAGGCCAGAGCCTGTGGCAGCGCCGCACCATTGGCAAGGGCGATGTGCCGCTGATGCTGTGGCGCGCCTGGCGCATGTAAGCCGCTATCTACCCGCAAAAAAAGGCCGAATCCTGCGATCCGGCCTAAAGGGGTTATGGGAACCCCCGAGGAGAGTGTTTACGGGCCTTGCGGCCAGGCGGCTCAGGGCTCAGCCATCCCTTGCCCAGCTGGGGAATACGCTTGTCATGGTCTCGCCTTTCTCAGGACCGTTGAACTGGCGCTCAGCCCAGTTGCACCGGCACAAAAATCTTCTGGCCATTGCGCTCGATCAGCAGCGCCACCGACTTGTCGGACTGCGCCACCTGCTTGCGCAGATCCTCAATGCCTTTCACCGCCGCGCCATTGACCGACAGCACCACATCACCAGGCTGCACACCGGCCAGCGCTGCAGGTCCGGCCGCCTGCTCGACGATCAAGCCCTGCTGGCTGCCGCTGGCCTGCTTTTCCTGCGGCGTCAGCTCGCGCAGCGCCAGGCCCAGCTTGCCCTTGCCGACCTTCTCATTGCCTGCCACCTGCTCGCCCTTGCTGACATTGCCGCCCAACGTGGCTTGCAAGCTGGTGGCCTTGCCGCCGCGCCACACCTGCAGCTCGGCCTGGGTGCCAGGCCGCGCCGTGGCAATGGCCGCAGGCAGGTCGTTGGACGAGACAATCGCCTGGCCGTTGTAGCCGGTGATCACATCGCCAGGCTGCAGGCCGGCCTTGTCGGCGGGGCCGCCTTTTTCCACACTGGCCACCAACGCGCCTTCGGGCTTGGGCAGCTTGAAGGAATCGGCAAAGGCCTGGTTGACCTCCTGGATCACCACGCCGAGGCGGGCATGGTCGACCTTGCCGTGCGAGACGATCTGGTCCTTGATGTTGACCGCCAGGTCGATCGGGATCGCAAAGGACAGGCCTTGGTAGCCGCCGCTCTTGCTGTAGATCTGCGAGTTGATGCCCACCACCTCGCCGCGGGCATTGATCAGCGGGCCACCGGAATTGCCGGGGTTGATCGCCACATCGGTCTGGATGAAGGGCACCGAGCTGTCATCGGGCAGCGCACGGCCCTTGGCGCTGACCACACCGGCAGTCACCGAGTTCTCGAAGCCAAAGGGCGAGCCAATGGCCAGCACCCATTCGCCTTGCTGGATGGCCTTGGAGTCACCAATCTTGGCAACGGGCAAATCCTTGGCATCGATCTTGATCACCGCGATATCGGTCTTGGGGTCCGAGCCCAGTACCTTGGCCTTGAACTCGCGCCGGTCGGTCAGCTTGACCGTCACCGTCTTGGCGCCCTTGACCACGTGGGCATTGGTCAGGATCGTGCCATCGGGGCTGATGATGAAGCCCGAGCCCTCACCGGCCATCGGCACCTCTTGCGGCACCTGGCGGCCAAACCCGCGCGGCATGCCTTGCTGCGGCACGCCAAAGCCGAACTGGCGGAAGAACTGCAGCATCGGGTCGTTGGGGTCGATCTGCTGGCCCCGGTTGGCCGAGGACGCGGCGTCGGCATCGTCGCCGTCATCCTCATCGTCGGAGACCTTGCGCGTGCCGCGCACACTGATGTTGACCACCGCAGGCCCGGCCTGCTGGGTGATGGTGCTGAAATTGGGCAGGCTGACCATCGGCGCCGCAGCCGGGGCCGCTTGCGCCACCACCGCAGGCGCGCCTTGTGCATGGGCGCTCCACTGCACATGCTGCAGTGCCGAAGCACCCACGCCGCCCAACACACCTGCCGTCAGCAAAGCAGCTACCAGTTTGCGCGAACCGAGTTGAAAAGAAGGAACAGACATTTTTTGTACTCCCAAATACCACTTGCATGGTGTCGATGGGGCTAATGTGCCTGCCCAGACTTAGAAGAAACTTAGACGCAAGGGCCTCAGGATTTTTGGTACGGAAAATAAGGCGGCGCCTCACCGATGGCCAGCATGTCCACTTCCAGAATCGCCAGCCCGGGCGCGCCCGCCAGCTGCGCCACCGCCTCTGCCAGGCCATCGGCCCGGCCGAGCTTGCGGTAGGCCATGCCGGCCGATTGGGCGAGCAGCGCAAAGTCCGGCGGCGCCAGATCGCCGTAGACGCGCCGGCCGCCAAAGTTGGCATCCTGCATGTGCTTGATCACGCCGTAGCCCGCGTCGTTCATGACGATGAGCAGCATGTCCAGCTGCTCCTGCATGGCGGTCCAGAGCTCGCAGACATTCATCATGAAGCCGGCATCGCCGCTCAGCACCACGGTCTTGGCGCCCCTGGCCGCAAAGGCGGCCCCTATGCCCAGCGGCAGGCCCTGTCCAATGCCAGCGCCCACCGGGTGCATGGCGTCGCGGGGGCCATAGACCTCGAACAGGCGGTTGCCCCAGGTGGAGTTGGCGACGGTGATATCGCGCGCCCATACCGCATTGCGCGGCAGCTGGCTTCTGAGCTGCTCGGCAAATCCGGCATAGGGGCCCAGGGTGCCGGCAAACGCCTGGCGGGCGCGCTGCTTCATATTGGCAAACTGCTCGCGGTAGCCAGGCTCGGCCTGGTAGTTGCCCAGCGCCGCCACCAGGCGTTCGAGCACATCGCGGGCATCGCCACAGACAAACTGCGCGCAGTCATAGCTGCGGCCTTCGGCGGCGGGGTCCAGGTCGATCTGCACACGCTGGCTGGGCAAGGCCAGGCCTTGGTCCACGGTCTCCTGGCCTCGCAGCCGCGAGCCCACTACCACCATCAGATCCACACTCTCGTAGAAGGCGATCACCTCGGGCGCGCCGGTGCCGTTGAGGCCGCCCAGGTTGCAGGCATGGTCCTCGGGCACAATGCCGCGCCCGGCCCAGCTCGATGCCATGCCAAAGCCCCTGTCCAGCAGCTGCTGCAAGGGCGCGCCGCAATCAATGGCACCGCGCCCCACCCAAAGCATGGGCCGCCGCGCCGCACGCACGCGTTCGGCCAGCTGCGCGATGTCGGCATCGCTGGCCCGGGGGCGTGCGGGCATGGGCGGCAGTGCCAGGCTTGCGCCCGCATCGCCTTGCGGGATGGGCTGCTTTTGTACATCGATCGGAATCTCGATGCTGACCGGCCCCATCGGCGCCGCCAGCGCCTCGGTGGCCGCCTGCTGCAAGATGCGCAGTGCGTCTTCGGCCCGCTCAATGCGGTAGCTGGCCTTGCAGACCGATTGCAGCATGCCGAGCTGGTCGCGCACATTGTGGGTGGCGCCGGTATCGCGCCCCAGAAACTTGCGCGGAACCTGGCCGGTGATGTGCAGCAGCGGCGTGGAGGCAAACGATGCCTCCAGCAAGCCCGACACTGTATTGGCCGCGCCCGGCCCGGTGCTGGAGACCAGCACGCCCAGCTTGCCGCTGCGCCGGGCATAGCCATCGGCCATGTGCGCTGCGCCCATCTCGCCGCGCGTCATCACCACGCGGATGCCGCCCTGGCGGGCAATGCCATCCATGATCGGGATGTTGTGCACGGAGATGATGCCGAAGACCAGCTCGGTATCGATCGCATGCAGGAACTGGGCGACCAGGTCGCCGATATTGAAAGTGTGTGACATGGTGGTTTACTCGCTGGCCTGAACGTTCGGGGCCAATTGCTTGAAGAAGTGGTAGTCGCTGGCAATGCGTTTTTTCAGATCGGTGGTACTGACCGGGTCGATCGCATAGCCCGAGCGCTCCATGTCGGCAACAAAGCGGGCATCGGCCAGAATTTTCTGGTTGGCCTGGGCCAGCGCCTCGACCACCTCGGGTGCGGTCCTGGCCGGCGCCAGCAGGCCGATCCAGCCTTCGAAATTGAAGTCCGGGTAGCCGGACTCCACCATCGTCGGCGCATGGGGCAGCTGCGGGTTGCGCAGCGGCGATGTCAGCGCCAGCGCGCGCACGCTGCCACTTTGCACCTGCGTGACCGCCGTCGTGTTCAGGTCAAACAACATCGACACGCGGTTGGCCATCAGCTCGGCCATGGCCGGTGCATTGCCCTTGAAAGGCACATGCGTCATCGTGATGCCCGCGTACTTGGCCAGCAGCACGCCCGAGAGGTGGTTGGACGAGCCATTGCCCGCCGAGGCATAGGTCAGTTGGCCGGGCTGGGCCTTGCCAAAGGCCACCAGCTCCTGCAGCGACTTGAACGGCGACTGCGCGCCCACCAGCAGCACATTGGTGTACTTGACCACCGAGCCGATCGGAGAGAAATCGGCGACCGGGTCAAAGCTGGTGCTCGTCACGGCCGGCGTGATGCTGATCGTGGGGCTGGCCACGAAGTACAGCGTGTAGCCATTGGGCGTGGCGTTCTTCACCGCATTGGCGGCCAGAGTACCGCTGGCGCCGGCCTTGTTCTCGACAATCACGCTCTGGCCCAGCAGCTCGGAGAGCTTGTGCCCGTACTGCCGCGCCACGATATCGACCGAGCCGCCCGGTGAATACCCCACTACCAGCTTGATGGGCTGCTGAGGAAAAGCCTTGGGCTGGGCCTGCGCTGCAGCGCCCCACACCCCCAACAGCGCTGCACTGAGCGCGATGGTCCACGGGTTCATGCCGGTCTCCTGAGGTTCTTGTGCGCTCCTTTATCCCTTAGGTACCGACAGCCCCCTCCCCCTGCTAACCCTAGAAGTTCGCAGATTGAATAAGCTGATATTTACAACGAATCAGTTTGCGCCATTTGCGCTCAGAGCCGCTAAGACGACCCAGCAAACCACAGGTTTGCGGTTGAGACTAGACGCAAAGCCGCAGGCAGTACAGTAGTACGGCAAGGCTTTGCAACGACGTATCAAGGGTCGTATTAGTGGCTCTTAGAAGATGACCCGCACGCGCAGACCGCCTAGCTCCTCCGACGCATCCAGCAGCAGCTGCGCGCCGTGCTGGCGTGCCACCGCACTGACAATCGCCAGCCCCAGCCCGCTGCCATGCGCGCTGGTGCCGGGCACGCGGTAGAAGCGGTCCAGCACCCGCTCGCGCTCCTCGGGGACGATGCCGGGCCCGCTGTCCTCGACGCTGAGCACGCGCTGCCCTTGCGCATCGCGGTACCAACGGCACAGCACCTGGCCACCGGTGGGGGTGTAGCGCAACGCGTTTTCCAGCAAATTGCGCAGCAACAGGCCCAGCGCATCGGCCTGGCCCTGCACGGGCTCCAAGGTGTCATCCAGCTGGTTCTGCAACGCCAAGCCCGCCTGCTGGGCCAGCGGTTGCAGCTCATCCACCGCCATCTCGCACAGCGCGGCCACGGCGACCGGCTGCGCAGGCGCTGCCTGCATCTGCCCAGCCTCCTGGCGGGCCAGATGCAGCAATTGTTCGACCATGCGCGTGGCCCGGTCGATGCCCGACATCACCCGCTCGCTGGCCACACGCCGCGCAGCATCATCGGGCGCGCGGGCAAGCCCCTGCACCTGCAGGCGCAGGGCCGCCAGCGGTGTGCGCAGCTCGTGGGCGGCATCGCCGACAAAGCGCTGCAGCGCATCAAACGCAGCCTGCAAGCGCGCCAGCAGCAGGTTCATCTCCTGCACCAGCGGCTGCACTTCCAGCGGCAGATCGGCATCGGCCAGCGGTGACAAGTCATCGGCCTGGCGCGCCGCCAGCTGCTCGCGCGTGCGCGCCAGCGGCGCCAAGGTATGGGCCACCACCCACCAGACCACCAGCATGATCAGCGGGGCCAGCAGCAGCACCGGCACGATGGAGCGCAAGGCCACCTGGCCAGCCATCTGGCCGCGCGATGCCGCCTCCTGCGCCACTTGGATGACCTGGGTCGGCGTCTGCAGCGCATAGATGCGAAAGGCCACGCCATGGGCGCGCGCATCGCTGAAGCCCAGCACGGCAACCTGGGGCAGCAGGCGCGAGTTGCTGGAGCGGTAGAGCATGATGCCGTCGGAGCGCCAGATCTGCACGATCATGTCCTGCGCCTTGGCCTGCGGATCGGCCAGCGCGTCCGAGGCCACCTCGGAGGCCAGCCCGGCCGACAGCGCCAGCGCAATGCGCTGCATCTGCACATCGAACAGCGCCTCGGTCTCCGCGCGCGCTGTGCGGTAAATGCTGACGGCCTGCAGCCCGGCGGCCACCACCACGACGGCCAGCAGCGCCCAGATCAGCCGCGCACGCAGCGAAAAAGGCCGGCCGGCCCACAGCGCTGCGCTCAAGCGGCCTCCCCGTTTCGAGGAGACTCGACCGGCACCAGATAGCCCAGACCGCGCACATTCTGGATCAGCTCGGCACCCAGTTTTTTGCGCACCCCGTGGATATAGACCTCGACCGCATTGCTGCTGATGTCATCGCGCCAGGAGTAGAGCTTTTCCTCCAGCTGCGCGCGGGAAAGCACGCGGCCAGGCCGGGCGATCAGGGGCTCGAGCACCGCCCATTCACGGGCCGACAGCTGCACCGGCTGCCCGGCCACAAAGGCCTCGCGCGAGGCGGGCACCAGCCGCACCTGGCCCCAGCAGTACTCGGGCTCGGCCCGGCCGCTGGCACGGCGCAGCAGCGCACGGATGCGCGCCAGCAGCTCGTCCAGGTCATAGGGTTTGATGATGTAGTCATCAGCGCCGGCATCAAGCCCCGCCACCCGCTCGGCAATGGCATCACGCGCCGTCGCCACCAGCACGGGGATGCGGACCTGGCGCGCACGCATCTCGCGCAGCACCTGCAGCCCGTCCACCTTGGGCAGGCCCAGGTCCAGCAGCACCAGGTCATAGCCGGCCGTCGCCAGCGCCGTCTGCGCCATCGCCCCGTCCTTGACCCAATCCACCGCCCAGGATTCGGCACGCAGTGCATCAAGCACCACTTCGCCAATCATCTGATCATCTTCTACCAGGAGTATGCGCATGGCAGCATTATGCAAGCGCCCAATAACGGGATGGGAAGCAGGCCCAGAAGGAACACGGGCTGACCCCCTCAATGGCGATCAGCCCGCGACCCGCATGATGGTTGGCAGAGAAATAAGCGGCACACACTGCGTCAATCGCATTGTGCGCAACCTGCCTTCGCGCATACCGCCTTATCGGTGAACGTCCGGACTTGTAGTTGGCTTTGGTCCTCGCGTCCTGGCGGGATGAACCCTCCCTAGTGCTCCATGGCGACCGCGATTATATGGACGGGCACATGTCAATAACGAGGCACTATTGCAACAAAAGACTTCCACCCCCTCGGCAACGCCAGGTCTTCTGGTTCCCGCACCGCCCTACCACGATGAATTCGTTGAAGAAACCTGTATGCCTTGGTATCCGCCAGCGCAGTCCGCGGGCAATGTCAACAAAGCTGTGCAAGCGCTCACCCCGTTGCTGCAGGCAGTTCAGGCTGCGGCGCCCCGCCCGAGGTACCCGCGCGGCAAGGCGCGGCAACGGCTGGAGCCGCTGTCGCCGGGGTAATCGCTTCCCGGGCCTCTGGCCCATGGGACAATACGGCGCTTATGACCACGCCCCAGCAGTATGTTCAAAACAAGGCCGCCGCCTCAGGCAGCAGCTTTTACTATGCCTTCCTCTTTCTGCCCAAGGACAGGCGTGCAGCGATCACCGCCTTTTACGCCTTTTGCAGAGAGGTTGACGATGTCGTCGACGAGGTGAGCGACCCGGGCGTGGCAGCGACCAAGCTGGCCTGGTGGCAGAGCGAGGTCCGCAAAAGCTTTGCCGGCCAGCCCAGCCACCCCGTGATGCAGGCGCTGATGCCGCATGCCAGCGCATTCTCGATCCAGGCCGAACACCTGCTGGCGGTGATCGAGGGCTGCCAGATGGACCTGGAGCAAACCCGCTATCTGGATTTTCCCGGCCTGCAGCGTTACTGCCACCTGGTGGCCGGCGTCGTCGGCGAAGTGGCAGCCCGCATCTTTGGCCAGACCAGCCCGCAAACCACGCAGTACGCGCACAAGCTGGGGCTGGCGTTCCAGCTCACCAACATCATCCGCGATGTGGGCGAGGACGCGATGCGCGGCCGCATCTACCTGCCCGTCAACGAACTGCAGCAGTTCGATGTGAAGGCGCACGAGATTCTCAACCGCAAGTACTCGGACCGCTTCGAGGCGCTGATGCGTTTCCAGGCCCAGCGCGCCCACCAGCTCTATGACGAGGCTCTGGCCTTGCTGCCGCAGGCCGACTACCGTGCGCAAAAGCCCGGGTTGATGATGGCCAGCATCTACCGCACCTTGCTGCGCGAGATCGAGCAGGACAAGTTCCAGGTGCTGCACCAGCGCGTGAGTCTGACGCCGCTGCGCAAGCTCTGGCTGGCCTGGCGCATGCAAGCCCTGGGCCGCATGTAAGTGGCCCGCAGCCAACGCATCGCCGTGGTCGGGGGCGGCTGGGCCGGCATGGCCGCCGCCGTCGAGCTCGCCTCGGCCAGCGCCCACCAAGTGACGGTCTGGGAATCCTCAGCCCACTGGGGCGGCCGCGCGCGCGGTCTGGCCTTGGCCTTGCCCAGCCGCGAAGAGATCACCGTCGACAACGGCCAGCACATTCTGATTGGCGCCTACACCGCCTGCCGCGCGCTGATGGAGCGAGTAGGCGTCAGCACCGATGCGTCGTTCATCCAACGGCCGCTGGCCATGCGCTACCCCGATGGCCGGGGCATCCGTTTTCCTGACAGATCCCCGCCCTGGGATGCGCTGATCGGCATCGCGACGGCCAAAGGCTGGTCCTTGCTGGAGCGGCTGCATCTGCTGCGCCGGGCCGCTGCCTGGCAACGCCAGGGCTTTCGCTGCGCGCCACAGGCCAGCGTGGCCGATCTCTGCGCCGGCCTGCCCCCGCGCCTGCTGGCCGAGTTTTTTGACCCGCTGTGCATCTCGGCGCTGAACACCCCCCTGCACCAGGCCAGCGGCCAGGTCTTTCTGCGCGTGCTGCAAGACAGCCTGTTCGCGGTCGACAAGGGTTCGCACTTCTGGCTGCCGCTGGTGGACCTGGGCCAGCTGTTTCCCGTTGCCGCCGCCAGTTGGCTGCAGGCCCGGGGCCATGACTGCCATCTGGGCAGCCGGGTGCCGCAGCTGGTGCAGGCCGGTGCTGGCTGGCAGATCCAGGGCCAACACTATGACCAGGTCCTGCTGGCTTGCCCGGCCTGGGAGGCCGCGCGCCTGGTGCAAGCCGCGTTTTCCCATCCAGCCAACGACCATGCCGAAGCCCTGGCCTGGGCCGACGACGCCGGGAGCCTGACGCATACCGCCATTGCCACGGTCTACGCCTGGAACCCGGCCCCCGACGTCCAAGGCCATAGCCTGCATGCGCCTTGGCTGGCGCTGCACAGCAGCCCCAGCCAGCCGGCACAGTTTGTGTTTGACCGTGCCCAGCTGAGCGACCCTGCCGGCCTCCTGGCCTTTGTCATTAGCACCAGCGAAGGCGACCGCGCCGAGATCGAGCAGCAGGTCATCGCCCAGGCACAAGCCCAACTGGGCCTGGCCTTGCAGCCCCTCAAAACCGTTGTCGAAAAACGCGCCACCTTTGCCTGTACCCCCGGCATGCAGCGCCCCGGCATGCTGATTGCGCCCGGCCTGCTGGCCTGCGGCGACTATATCGACGGGCCCTACCCCGCTACCTTGGAAGGCGCCGTGCGCAGCGGCATCGCCGCCGCCCACGCGCTGGCCTGATCAGGATTCAGATAGCACCCGCAGCCTGGCGCCAAGGCGCACCCTGCGCAAAATGCGCAATCACCCAGTCGCGCCAGGCGCTGGATGCGGCACTGCTCCATTGGCTGGACGGCCGCACCAGGTAGATGCCGGCATCGGCCTGCAGCTGCCACTGCGGCAACACTTCCTGCAAATGGCCCGCGGCCACTTCGGGGCCCAGCAGCCAGTCGCCGCCCGCAATGATGCCCAGGCCCTGGCGTGCGGCCACCAGCAAGGCCTCGTTGTCATTGCTGACCATGCTGGCGCGGATGCTGACCAGGCAGGATTCGGCCCCGCGCGAGAACTGCCACTGCGGATAACTGCGCAGCCCGGTAAAGCCCAGGCAACGGTGCCGGGCCAGATCCTGCGGCGTATGCGGCCAGCCCTGCTCGGCCAGATAGCTGGGTGCAGCGCAGACCAGGCGCCGGTGGTCGCACAGCCGGGTCGCCACCAGGCTGCTGTCGGCCAGCGAACCGATGCGGATCGCGGCATCAAAATGCTCACCGATGATGTCGACAAAGCGCTCGGCATACTCCACATCCATCACCACCTGCGGATGGGCCTTGGCAAACCCCGCCACCATGGGGCTGAGCCAGCGCCGCCCCATGCTGGCCGGCAACGACAGCCGCAGCGACCCGCGCACAACTGCTGCGGCCTCGCTGGCCTGGCGCTGCGCCTGGTCCAGCAAGGCCATGGCCTCGCGCACCTGGGCCACAAAATGCTGGCCTGCGCTGGTAAACCGCAGCTGGCGCGTGGACCGCTCCAGCAAGCGAATCCCCAACCGTGCCTCCAGCGCACTCAGCCGGCGCGACAGCACCGTCGGGTGGCGCTGCAACTGCGCAGCGGCTGCGACAAAGGACCCGGCATCGAACACCGCCAGCAAGGCGCTGAGTTCATCGGCGTGTTGGCTGTCGAGCAGGGGCATGGTGGTGGGGCGGAGTGGCTGGTGTCCGCACTATAGGCCAAGACACGGTGGACGATGCGGCGATGCCGCCGCTGCAGCGGCTTGGCATCAAGGCAGCAGCACCACAGCCCCCTGGGTCTGCCCCGCCTCCAGATCGGCATGCGCGGCAGCCACTTCCGCCAGCGCATAGCGGCGCCCAATGGCTGGTTGGATGATGCCCTGCTCCACCGCCTGCAGCACGGCGCTGGCGCGCTGCTGGTACTCGGCCGCGGTCGCGGTATGCGCGGCCAGCGAGGGGCGGGTGATGTAGAGCGAGCCCTTGGCGTTGAGCGTGGCCATGTCGATGGCGGGCGGTGCACCGGTGGTCGCGCCAAAGGACACCATCAGGCCCCGGGGGCGCAGGCAGTCCAGCGATGCGGCAAAGGACAGCTTGCCCAGGCCGTCATAGACCACATCGGCCATGCGGCCGCCGGTGGCGTCGCGCAGCTGTGCGGCCAGGGTCTGGGGATCGAACACCAGTGCCTGGTCGCAACCGGCGGCCAGCGCCCGTGCCTGGCTTTGCGGTTTCGAGACGACGCCAATGACGGTGGCGCCCCAATGCTTGGCCCAGGAGGCCATCAACTGCCCCACTGCGCCCGATGCGCCATAGAGCAGCACGATGGTGCCGGGGCCGACGGCATAGGTGCTCGTCAGCAGGTACTGCGCGGTAATGCCTTTGAACAGCACGGCGGCGGCCTGCTCGGCGCTGATACCATCGGGCAGCTTGACCAGGCGCTCGGCCGGGTAGAGGCGTTCATTGGCATAGGCGCCCAGCGGGCCGGTGGCATAGGCCACCCGGTCGCCGACGGCAAACTGGCTCACCCCAGAGCCGAGCGCCAGCACGGTGCCTGCGCCTTCCAGTCCCAGGCCCGAGGGCAGCGGGATGGGCGCAATACCTTTGCGCTGCAGCACATCGAGCGGGTTCACACCGACTGCCTGCTGCGCCAGCAAGACCTCGCCCGGGCCGGGTGCGGCCATTTCCCACTGCTGCATTTGCATGCATTCCGGGCCACCGGCCGCTGCCAAACGAATCACTTGCGCCATGCATCACTCCTTGCGGTTTTGTCGATGGCGCCAGCTTAGAGCCTGCACGGCTACTGATAAATAGCGCACCATACAGTTGATAGCTGCAGTGGGTGCAGCAATCACCGCCCATGGCGATGCTGCACTGTCAGGCAGCGGGACGCCCCAGCAGCTCACACAACTCGGTCAGATTGCGCACCAGCGCCTGGGGCGGGGGGCTGCTCAACGGCCAGCGCAAGGCCAGGCCTGCCTCGGTACGCTGGTGGTGGTCCAGCTCCTGGCGCTGCACCCAGGCGGCCTGCATGCCGCAGGCCAAGGCGCCTTGCACATCCAGCTCGGCGTCATCGCCCACATGCAAGAAGGCGGGCAGACCGATACCGGCGCGCTCGGAAGCGGCTGCAAAAATGCGCGGGTCGGGCTTGGCCACGCCCACCTCACGCGCGCTGGTGCTGGCCACAAACCAGGGCGACAGGCCCACCAGGTCCAGCTGGGCATTACCGTTGGAGACGGCGACCAGCGGGTAGCGCGAGGACAGCCAGGCCAGCGCGTCTTCGACCTCGGCAAACCAGGTCACCCGGTTGCGGGCGGCAAAGAACTGGGCAAATACGGCCTCGACCAGCGCCTCATCGCCACCGCTTTGCTGCAGCGCGCGGCGGATGAACTGCTGGCGGAAATGCGTCATGTCATGCGACAGGTGCACAAAGTCATCGCGCACCGACTGGCGGATGCGCTGGGCCTCGGCCGCGTCCTGCAGCAATGCGGCGGTCGCCGGCGCATGGGCCAGCAAAAATGCGTGCTGTGCGGCTTCGGCCGCCTTCAGGGTCGGCAGCACCGGCCAGAGGGTGTCATCCAGATCAAGGCTGATGGCACGGATTCGGGAGAGATCGAGCATGGCGCCAAGCATAGCGGATCGCTGCGGGCCAGCGCGCCCCAGCGGTCCGGTGTCGGACAATGGCGCGCAGGCCCGCTGCGGCCAGGGGTATGCGCCGGGGCCCGCTGCCAAGCTGCGACAATCCCAGCCATGGTTTCACGCTTCCGACCCGAGCCTCTTGGCCAACCCCTTCCTGACAGAACCGGCATTCTGCTGTGCAACCTGGGCACACCGGATGCGCCCACCACGGCAGCCACGCGCCGCTACCTGGCCGAGTTCCTGAGCGACCAGCGCGTCGTCGAGACTCCGCCGCTGGTCTGGAAGCCGCTGCTGCACGGGGTGATCCTGCGCACCCGCCCGGCCAAGTCGGCCGCCAAGTACCGCAGCGTCTGGATGCCCGAGGGCTCGCCGCTGGCCGTCTGGACGGAGAAGCAGGCCAAGCTGCTGCGCGGCACCCTGGGCGAAGCGGGCCACCAGGTGCTGGTGCGGCCAGCGATGCGCTACGGCAACCCCTCGATCGCGAGCCAGCTCGATGCCTTCAAGGCCGAGGGCGTGCGCCGCGTGCTGGTGCTGCCGCTGTACCCGCAGTACTCGGCCACCACCACCGCCAGCGTGGTCGATGCAGTCAATGCCTGGTGCGCCAGCGCGCGCGACATCCCCGAGATCCGCTTTGTGCGCAGCTACCACCGCGATCCCGGCTATATCCAGGCACTGGCCCAGAGCGTGCGCAAGCAGTGGCAGCTGGACGGCCGCGCGCCCAAGCTGGTGATGAGCTTCCATGGCATCCCCGAGCGCAATGTACGCCTGGGCGACCCTTACCAGCAGCACTCGCAGGAGACGGCCCGCCTGCTGGCCGCCGAGCTGGGCCTGGCCGATAGCGAGTACATGCTTACTTTTCAGTCGCGCTTTGGCAAGGCCAAATGGCTGGAGCCCTATACCGAGCCGAGCCTGATCGCGCTGGCCCAGCAAGGCCTGCGCCATGTGCAGGTCATGTGCCCGGGCTTTCCCGCCGATTGCCTGGAAACGCTCGAAGAGATCAACCAGGAGGTGCGCGAAGCCTTCGTGCATGCAGGCGGCCAGCAGTTCGACTACATTGCCTGTTTGAACGACCAGCCCCGCTGGATCCAGGCGCTGCGCGAACTGGCCCTGCAGCATCTGCAAGGCTGGGACACCGGCACGGCGCCATTCCAGCCCCGCTGAGCCGCCCCCGCACCACGCCGCCAGAGACCGCACCACGATGACCATCCTCTCCCCTTACCGGCCCGAGCAGCGCGAGCGCGTGCTGGGCCTGTCGCTGCACGAGGCGCAGCGGCCCTTTGTCGCCCCGATCGCGCAGACCCTGGCCGAGCTGCATCCCCGGCTCGGCGCCCATCTGATTGGCGATGGCGGGCAGATCGCCGGCTTTTTCCTGATCGACCAGGACTACGCGCAGCACTACCCCTTTGCGTCGGCGGACAGCGTGGGCCTGCGCAGCTTCTTCGTCGACCAGCGTTTTCAGGGCAAGGGCCTGGCCAAGCGCAGCCTGCAGGCGCTGCCCGACTACCTGCGGGCGCAAGGCGTGGACGCCGCTGCGGTGTTTCTGACGGTGAACTGCAAGAATGCCGCCGCGATACCGCTGTACCGCCAGTGCGGCTTTGAAGACACCGGCGAGCTGTACCTGGATGGCGGCTACGGCCCGCAGCACATCATGCGGCTGGCGCTCTAGCCCCGTTTGCGCTTTGCCCAGGCACCCCTCGACCCACCCACAAGGCCCCAGACGCCCCGCGCGCCTGGGGCCCTCCAGAAAAATATCCCCTTGTCCGACACGCCATTGACCCCTTCCCCACCTGCCAACCCGCTGCTGTGCGCCGAGCTGCTGCAGGCCGACCAGCTGCGCCTGCGCATTGACCCGGCCCAACTGGGCTTTGCCAGCACCGCCGAGCTGGTGCAGGAGCCCTTCTCCTGGATCGGCCAGCAACGCGCGCAGGCGGCGGCCGAGTTTGGCCTGGCGATGGACCCGCCCGACTACCACCTGTTTGTGCTGGGCGAGGAAGGCAGCGGCCGCACATCGCTGCTGCGCCAAGCCATGCAGGCCGAGGCGCAGCGCCGCCCCGCTGCGCAAGATATCGCCTTTGTGCACAACTTCGCCGTGCCCGAGCGCCCCCAGGCGCTGCGCCTGCCCGCCGGCCAGGGCCGCAGCCTGCGCCGCCGCATCGAGGCCATGGTCGACAAGCTGCCCGAGCAGCTCGACAAAGCCGTGCAGCAAGCGCAGCACCGCAGCCAGATCGAGCAGCTGTACAACCAGGCCCGCCAGGCGGAAGAAGCTGCCTTTGGCACGCTGCACGACTGGGCGCAGGGCGCCGGCCTGCGCATTCGCCGCGAGGAAGGCCAGCTGGTGGTGGACAGCCAGGACAACGCGCCTGGCGACCCCACCGGCCCGGATGCCGGCCCGCCTGCGGCTGGTGTGCAGCAAGAGCAGCCGCCCGTGCTGGAAAATGCCACCCTGCCCCAGGCAGATACCGAGGCCGACCCTGCACTGCTGCTGGCGCCCGGAGAAGGCGAGGACGCCGCAGAGGCCCCCGGCACTGCAGCACCCGCCGAAGACCTGGAATACCAGCTGCGCGTGCAGCTGGCACAGTTCCGGGGCCAGGTGCGGCAGGCACAGATGGCGCGCGATGCGGCGCTGAACCTGTTCTACCAATCCTTGGCCACGCCGCTCTGGCAAGCCGCATCGGCGCAGGTGCTCGATGGCCTGACGCCCAGCGCCGAGCATGCAGCCACGTTGCAGCGCTGGCTGTCGCAGATGCAGGCCGAGTGGCTCAAGAACATGGCGCTGTGGGTGCCGGGCAGCATTGCGCAGGATGCCGATGCGCTGCTCGACCAGACCGACAGCATCGAGGGCGAAGGCGAAAGCCAGGATGCGCGCGACGATGCCCGCGCCCTGCTGGAGGCCAAGCGCAAGGCGCTGCGCGCGCTCAGCCAGCTCAACCTGATCGTCGACCACCATGGCGAGGCCTATGCCCCCGTGGTGCTGGAGGACCAGCCCAGCCTGCGCAACCTGTTTGGCACCATCGACCCGCCCGAGGAGGACGAGCGCCGCAGCGATTTCTCCTGCATCCGCGCGGGCAGCGTGCTGCGTGCCGATGGCGGTTTTTTGATGCTGCACTTGCGCGACCTGCTGGGCGACGAGGACAGCTGGCAGGCACTGCGCCGGGTGCTGCGCACGCGCCAACTGCGCATTGAAGATGCCCATGCCGCGCAAGGCCCCAGCAGCAGCGGCGCGATGCTGCCCGAGCTGCTGCCGCTGAACTTCAAGCTCGTACTCGTCGGCTCCGAAGAGGCCTACTACCAGCTGCAGGAGAGCGACCCCGACATGGCGCGGCGTTTTCGGGTCAAGGTCGACTTTGCCGAGCAGTTCAAGGCCTCGGCCGCCACCTACCGCGCCACCGCTGCACTGATGGCGCAGCGCTGCAAGCTCTACCAGATGCCGCATTGCGACGCCGGTGCGGTCGCCCGGCTGCTGGAGCAATCCCACCGCGAGGCCGATGACCAGCAGCGCCAAAGCGGCCGCTTGAACCAGCTCGAAGCCTTGCTGCTGGAGAGCGCGCAGCGCGCCCGGCGCTCAGGGCAGGACCGTCTGGTGCAGGCCGCCGATGTCGAAGCCGCGCTGGCCGCGCAGCGCCTGCGCCACAACGCGATGGAGCAGGACCTGCATGCGGCGATCAGCGACGGCGAGCACCTGATCTCCTTTGCCGGCAGCCAGGTCGGCCAGATCAATGGCATGTCGCAGATCGACACCGGCGACCACCGTTTTGGCCTGCCGGTGCGCATCAGCGCGCGCACCCATGCCGGCCAGGAAGGGGTGATGAACATCGAGCGCGAGGTGGCCATGTCCGGCCCCATCCACGACAAGGGTGTGCTGATTCTGCAAGGCTATCTGACGGCCCTGTTTGGCCATCTGGCGCCACTCGCGCTCAATGCCTCGGTCGTGTTCGAGCAGGAATACAGTGGTGTCGAAGGTGACTCGGCCAGCTGCGCCGAGCTCTATGCGCTGCTGTCATCGCTGTCGGGCCTGCCGCTGCGCCAGAGCATCGCCGTCACCGGCGCGCTCAACCAGCATGGCGAGGTGCTGCCCGTGGGCGGCCTCAATGAAAAGATCGAAGGCTGGTTTGACCTGTGCGCCGAGCAAGGCCTGGATGGCAGCCACGGCGTGCTGATCCCCGCACGCAACCAGCGCCATCTGATGCTGGCCGAGCGGGTGGTACAGGCGGTGGAGGCCGGGCAGTTCCATGTCTACACGGCCGCGCATGTGGGTCAGGGCCTGGCGCTGTTGATGGACCAGTGCGACCTGCCCGCGAGCGCCCCGCACCCGATGCCCGAGGCTCAGCGCCTGCCGCTTGCGCTGGTGCAGGCGGCCGAGGCCAGCCTGCTGCAATACCGCCTGGCCTGCCAGCGTGCCGACGCTGCGCGGCCCCGTGCGCAGCGTTCCCGCCAGCGGCTGCTGCCCAAGCCGGCCAAGCGCCCGCCGCTGGATTAAAGGCGGAGGGCGAAAGGCAGAAAGCCTCGATCAGGCCTCGTCGGGGACCGGCAGATCCTGCGACGACGCTGCCGCCAGCTGCAGGCGCAGCTGGGCGTTTTCCAGTTCCAGCTCCTGCACGCGGGCGCGCAGGTCGCTGATCTGCTGCTGGGCCTTGTCCAGCGCGGCATCGACCGCTTCGGCGCCATGCGCGGCCGAGGGTGCGCTGGCCGGTTCCTGGGCTTCGGGGGCCTCCTCCTTGGGCTTGCGCTTGGCCTCGCGCACCTGCTTGACCACCTGCTTCAAGCCATCCTTGCCGCCTTGGGCAGCGGCCTGCTGCTCGTCATGCGGCAGGCTGGCCACCACGGCGGCAGCATTGATGGAGATATCGCCGGCCTTCAAGGCCTCAACCAGCGCAGGCGCGGCGCTCTTCTGGATCTTCTCGATCTGCGCCACCTGGCTGCTCGACAGCCGGGCCGCCTTGGCGATGGCCTCGCGGGTGGCGACCTTTTCCAGCTCGGCGGCATCGACCGGCGAGAAAGCCTCATCGGCGTTGCTGACCGCTGGCGCCTCGCCTTCGGCCGGCTGTGCAGCCACCGGGTGGGCCTTCTCCAGCTTGCGGTGCTCCAGAATCTCGCGCTTGCGCAGCGCCAATACGCCACGCTGAAAATCCGACACGCTGCGGCGCCCCAGGTGCTGGTCGATCATCCACAGGTAGACATCCTCCATCGACTGGAACTGGGTGTTCTGTACCGTGTTGAAAGGCAGGCCATGCTTTTGGCAGATGCCGTAGCGGTTGTGGCCGTCAACCAGCACATTGCCCCAGAGCACCAGCGCATCGCGGCAGCCTTCGGCCAGGATGCTGCGCTCCAGCGAGGCATGCTCGTCAGGGGTCAGCGGGTCGATGTAGGCCTTGAGTTCTTCGTTGACAACAATATCCATAATGCAGCGCGGCGGCAGGTGCCGCCGTTGGGTAATCCTTGAAAAAGCTTGCGCCGATTGTAGAAGTGCGCAAAAGTGGCAGCCGCTTGACAAGGATTTGAACGCCATGAACAAGACCGAACTGCAGGCATTGATGGCCCTGCTGCAGGCACGCTTTGAGGCCCATATGCCGCGCCACTCCCAACTGGCATGGGCGCAGGTGCTGCAGCGCCTGGACAGGAACACGGCCGCCCACCAAGCGCTGGCCCAGATGGAGGCCACCGGCGGCGAGCCTGATGTCATCTTGCAGGACAGTGCCAGCGGCCAGCTGCTGTTTGCCGACTGCGCCGCCGAAAGCCCCAGCGGCCGGCGCAGCCTCTGCTTTGACGAGCAGGCACTGGCCGCGCGCAAGGAGAACAGGCCCGCCGGCAGTGCGCAGGGCATGGCCGACGCGATGGGCGTGCAATTGCTCGACGAGCTGCAGTACCGCCATCTGCAGACCCTGGGCGCGTTTGACTGCAAGACCTCGAGCTGGCTGGCCACGCCCCAGGAGATGCGCCGCCTTGGGGGCGCACTGTTTGGCGACCGGCGCTATGAGCGCGTGTTCAGCTACCACAATGGCGTGCAGTCCTATTACGCGGCACGCGGCTTTCGCGCCGGGCTCTGGGTTTAGACAAACCAGGCAGGCAGCGCGGCCTTTATTCCCTCAGGGTATATAACCTTACCGCCATATATTCAATCTGCGCACAACCTGCTCGCAGACTGCAATCGCGGGACAATAGAGCCCATTGATTTGCCTCTACAAGCTATTGCCATGACAACCTTTCGCCATCTGGCTGTGGCCAGCGCCCTGTTGGCCAGCAGCTGGCTCACGGCAGCCCATGCCGCGCAACCGCTCTTGAGCCCGGCCGAGCTGGCCAGCGCCCAGCAAGGCGCTGCTGCGCCTGTCGTCATCGATATCCGCGAGCCCAAGCTCTATGCCGAAGGCCATATCCCCGGCGCGCTCAATGCGCCCTATGGCAAGTGGCGCGGCCCGGCCACCAACCCCGGAGAGCTGCCCGATCTGCCCAAGCTCACGGCCTTGGTGCAGTCGCTGGGCCTGACCCCGGCCACGCATGCGGTGGTCGTATCCACTGGCGCCGATGCCACCGATTTTGGCGCGATGGCACGGGTCTACTGGAGCCTGAAGGTGCTGGGTTTGAAGGAGCTGTCCATCGTCAACGGGGGCATGAAGACCTGGGTGGCCGACGGCAAGCCGGTCAGCACCGAGGCGCCCCAGGTGCAGGCCAGCAGCTACCAGCCCGTGCTGGACGAAAGCCTGATCGCCACGCGTGACCAGGTGCGCTCCCATGTGGATCTGAGCAATGCCGCGCTGGTCGATTCCCGCCCCGATGCCTTCTACCAGGGCAAGACGCGGGCGCCAGCGGCCAAGCTCTCGGGCACCCTGCCCGGCGCGCAGCAGCTGGATTTCAACCAGTGGTTTGTCAAGGGCACGGCTCAGTTTGTCGACCCGGCCACTGCCCGGCAGATCGCCGACAAGGTCAGCCGCAAGGACGGCCAGGACACTGTCGCCTTCTGCAATACCGGCCACTGGGCCGCCACCGACTGGTTTGGCCTGAGCGAGATGGCTGGCCTGCCCAATGTCAAGCTGTATGCCGGCTCGATGGTGGACTGGACCCAGCAGCCCGATGCCCCGGCGATGGAAAACCAGCCCGGCCGCGCCGAATCGCTGGCCTATGACGCCAAGCAATGGTGGCAGCGCAAGTTCAAGTAAGCCAGACCCGGTTCTTTGGCTGCCAGCACTCCCGCAAAGGTGCTGGCAGCTTTTTGTTGTATTGACTCTCAACGGTGATCGTGATGAAACGACTTCCCTTGTCGATCCTGATGGCGGCCTTTTTTGGCTGGCTGCTGTGGTCGGTATCGCTGCGCCAGGCGGCGCTGTTCCTGGTTGGTATCGGTCTGGGTGCCATCCTGGCCGGCCAGCGCTTTGGCTTTACCACCGGCTGGCGCATGCTGGTTGAGGACAAGGACCCGCGCGGCGTATTTGGCCAGTTGCTGCTGCTGGCACTGGCCGCCGCCATGGCCATGCCGCTGCTGGGCCACTACCCTGAGCTGACGGCCGCGCTGGGCCCACCCAGCATCAGCCTGCTGGTGGGGGCCTTTGTGTTTGGCCTGTGCATGCAGATTGCCGATGGCTGCGGCAGCGGCACCTTGTACAAGGCGGGCATGGGCATCCCGATGAACACAGCCATCCTGCCGATGTTCGCGATCGGCAGCTTTCTGGGATCGCTGCATCTGGGCTGGTGGCTGGACCTGGGCCGCATGCCGGCCATGGGCCTGGTCAGCACCTGGGGCTGGCTGCCTGCGCTGCTCGCCACCTTGGCGGCGCTGGCCGTCATCGGCTTTGCGGTCAAGGCCTATTGCGCCAAGGCCAATGCGGCGCAGCAGCGCAGCATGCCCGGCCTGTGGCAGCGCAAGTGGGTCATGGGCGCGATCGGCCTGGCCATCTTCGCGACCCTGAACCTGGTGATTGCCGGCCAGCCATGGGGCGTCGTCTATGGCTTTGGCCTCTGGGCCGCCAAGGTCGCCAATGGCACCGGCATCGTGGACCTGGCAGGCAACTGGTTCTGGAGCCAGCCGGGCAATGCCCAGCGTCTGCACGAGACCGTGCTGCTGGACATCACCAGCATCACCAACATCGGCATTCTGGCCGGTGCGCTGTGGATGGCAGCCGGCAAGCCCGCCGCCGCCAAGGCGCTGACCGGCACGCAGTGGCTGGTGGCCCTGGTGGCCGGCCTGGTGCTGGGCTATAGCTCGCGCCTGGCCTTCGGCTGCAATGTCGGCGCCATGCTCTCGGGCATCAGCACCGGCAGCATCCATGGCTGGATCTGGGTGCCGCTGGCCTTTGCCGGCACGATCTTCGGGCTGCGCATTCGCCGCCATTTTGGTTTTTAAGCGCAGGAGCCGCATATGAACACCACCGTTTTGCGCAGCACGTTCTGGGTGCTGCTGGTCGCCTTCATCGCCTGGGATTATGTCCACAGCCAGCCCGTTGACCTGCGCTACGAGGCCCCGTTGATCGCTGCGGGCTCGGGCCAGCACGCCAGCGGCGGCCACTGCTCGATGCCCGACTGAGTGCGCCCGGGGCGCGTCATGGCTTTGTCATGAAAAATTCACGATAGCGGCCAAAAATACCGGGTTTGGCGAGGGGCAACCGCCCGTCCCCGGAGTGCTATCTTGAACGAGAACCCCTGCCGCGGGAGCCCGACCCGCTCCCGCTGGTCTCCCCCCACGACAACAGCGGCCTGATCTGGGGCTATGCCTTTGACGGCCATGGCCCGGCCACCGCGCTGAATGCCGAGCAAGCGCAGGCCTGGCTGGCCGCGCCGCCCCACAGCACGGGCTTTATCTGGCTGCATTTCAACCTCTCCCATGCCCACTGCCTGCGCTGGCTGCAGCAGTATGCGGCGCTCGATGAGCAGTACTTCGAGGCGCTGCGCGATGGCCTGGCCTCGACCCGTATCGAGCGCATGGATGATGCGCTGCTCGCCGTCATCAACGACATCGATTTCGACTTCCAGTTCGAGTCCAGCGACATCCACACGATGTGGATCCAGGCCTCGCCCCAGTGGGTGATATCGGCGCGCGCCCACCCGCTGCGCTCGGTCGATGCGCTGCGCCAGCAGATTCGCCAGGGTGACACGCCCGGCTCCAGCCCGCAGCTGCTGGAGCGCCTGCTGCGCGCCCAGGCCGATGTGCTGGTGCGCATCGTGCGCGATGTGACCCACCGCGTTGACCAGATCGAGGACACCATGCTGGGCGGGCGCACCCGCATGCAGCCGCGCCAGCTGGGCGCGCTGCGCCGCCTGCTGGTGCGCTTGAAGCGCCTGCTGGCGCCTGAGCCTTCGGCCATGTTCCGCCTGCTGCAGACGCCGCCGCAGTGGATGCAGGATGAAGACCTGCATGCGCTGCGTGCGGCCAGCGAGGAGTTTTCCGTCTTCCTGCGCGATATGCAGTCGCTCGAAGAGCGCATCAAGCTGTTGCAGGAAGAGATTGCCGCCGGCATCAACGAAGACACCAACCGCTCGCTCTACACCTTGACGATGATCACCGTGCTGGCCCTGCCGGTGAACATGATGGCCGGCCTGTTTGGCATGAATGTGGGCGGCATTCCGCTCAGCCAGGATCCGTTGGGCTTCTGGCTGCTGGTCGGGGTGATCGTGCTGTTCTCGTTGATCGCGGCCTGGTGGCTGCGTAGCAAGCGCCGCCACCCGCCGGCCTGAGACCGTGTTGCGCGTCTGCAAAAAGACATTGAAAACTCATAACTGATTATTTTTTTGTAAAATGGAGGGCTTGGGTGTCGTCACATAGGGTGTAGCGGCAGGTTGTGAGCGAAGGTCGGGCCGCCTCGCTGGAACATTGTTGCCTGCACACTTTTGCCTGCGGCCGCTGCCACCCACGTGCACGCCCCGCCGCCTGCAAACGCTTGCATGCTTCGCATCGGAGCACCTTCATGTTTGCGATCAAGCACCTGGCCGCTGGCATCTTTGCCATCGCGCTGGCCCACACCTTTCTTGCCAAGCAATTCGAGCGCCTGTCACACCGCTACCCGCGCCACGCGGGTGTCTTCCATCTGCTGGGCGAGGTCGAGATCGTCTTCGGCTTCTGGGCCATGGTGCTGATCGGTGTCATGGCCTTTGCCAGCGGGCCATCCCAGGCCATTGACTACGCCGAGTCGCGCAATTACACCGAACCCCTGTTCGTCTTTGTCGTCATGGTGATGGCGGCGTCCCGCCCCATCGTGATGACGGTGCAGCGCAGCTTGGCCACACTGGCCAGCGCCACGCCGCTGCCCACCGCCCTGAGCCTGGCCTGGCTGGGCCTGGCCGCCGTGCCGCTGATGGGCTCGCTGATCACCGAGCCAGCAGCGATGACCATTGCCGCACTGACCCTGGCCCCGCTGGTCTTCACCCCGCGCATGCCCACCCGCCTCAAGTACCTGGCGCTGGGCGTGCTCTTCGTCAACATCTCGATTGGCGGCACGCTCACCTCTTATGCCGCCCCGCCGGTGCTGATGGTGGCGGCCACCTGGGGCTGGGACAGCGCCTTCATGCTGAGCCAGTTTGGCTGGAAAGCGGTGATTGCGGTGCTGGTCAACGCCAGTATTGCTGCCTGGTGCATGCGCGCCCATCTGGCAGCAGCACCGCCAAGCGACGATGCGCAGCCGGCCATGCCGCTGGGTGTGGTGGCCGTGCATGCGGCCCTGCTGGCGGCGGTGGTCGTGCTGGCCCACCACCCGGTGCTGTTCCTGGGCGTGTTTCTGCTGTTTCTGGGCTACACCCATGCCTATGCCAGGTACCAAAGCCCGCTGATCCTCAAGGAGGCACTGCTGGTGGGCTTTTTCCTGGCCGGCCTGGTGGTGCTGGGCGGCCTGCAAAGCTGGTGGCTGCAGCCGCTGGTGGCCAGCATGGCACCGCTGGTGCTGTTCTTTGGGGCGCTGGGCCTGACCGCCATCACCGACAACGCGGCACTGACCTACCTGGGCTCGCAGATCGAAGGCATGAGCGACGCGGCCAAGTACATGCTGATGGCCGGTGCCGTCGCCGGTGGTGGCCTGACGGTGATTGCCAATGCCCCCAACCCCGCCGGTGTGGCCTTGCTCAAGCACGGCTTCAGCAACGCCACCATCAGCATTGGCGGCCTGTTGCTGGGCGCCTTGCTGCCCACGGCCATTGCAGCACTGGCTTTTCTCTGCCTGTAAAACCCGGCCTTGAAAGCTGTCACGCAGGTGCGGCGCTGCTGCCCTGCACCCGGTAGCCCGCATCGACCCAGGCATCGATACCGCCCAGCAGCGGCCGCACCCGCCGGATGCCGGCGCGGCGCAGCAGCTGGGCCATGCGGGCAGCCGATACCTCATTGGGGCAGGCGCAGTAGATGATGACCGAGGCCTCGGGGTCGATGGCCGGCAGCCGCGCACCCTTGGCATGCGGATCATAGGAATGCGCGCCGGGGATGTGCGATGCCTCGAACGCCGTGCCGGCACGCACATCGAGGATGACGGGCAGTTCATCGCCACCGAGCATGTCATTGAGTTCATCGACGGTGAGCCGCTCCATGCGCAGCGAGCGGATCACCTGGCGGCGGCTCCACCAGCGGCGCGCAATGAAGACGGCAAACACAATGCCCAGCAGCAGCAAGCCCCACTGGCCCAGCTGCGCGAGCACGGCCAACAGGTCCTCGACCGTGGAGCTGAACAGCCCCCCCAGCAGCACTGCCGAGCCCACCCAGAGCAAGGCGCCCAGGCCATCGAACAGCACAAAGCGGCTCGGCGTGGTGCCCACGGCACCGGCCAGCGCGCTGGCAATCGACGCAAAGCCGGGCACAAACTTGGCGATCAGCAGCGACTTGGCGCCCCAGCGGCCGTAGAGCGATTCGGTGTTCTGCACGCAGGAGTCGGGCGACAGCGAAATCTTGCAGACCCGGGCCAGCACCCGCCTGCCGTAGCGCCGCCCCATCGCATACCAGACGCCATCTGCGACCAACGCCGCCAACACCGCCACCGCGATCAGCAGCAACTGCTGCGGCAGCGAACCGCCGTGGATGGCACCGGTGACCATCAGCACCGGATAAGCGGGAATGGGCGCGCCCAACTGCTCGATCAGCACATTGAGAAAGACGATGCCAACACCGTATTCGCGCACCAGGGCAACAATGAAATCCATGAACGCAGGCCGTTTCCACGCTGCCTTGGCAGCACCAGTTGGTAATCTGCAAATGGTAGGCCATGGCACCGCCACTGCCTAGCCCGCAAATGGGCAATACAGTGTTGCAGCACGGGAACGACGCGCATGGCAAAGGCATAAAAAAGGCACCCCGCAGGGTGCCAAGAGAAGGACCGGTGGAGGTGCCGGGCATCAGGCCGCTGCAGCTTGCAGCGCCTTTTTGTTGCCCATCCACTTCAAAACCCGGGGGACGATCAGCACCGCCAGCACGATGATGATCAAGGTCAGCGACATCGGGCGCTGCAGGAAGATGGTCCAGCTGCCCTCGCCAATGGCGACCGCGTTGCGCATCTGGGCCTCGGCCAGCGGGCCCAGGATCATGCCCACCACCACAGGGGCGGTGGGGAAGTCAAAGCGCCGCATCACCACGCCCAGCACGCCAATGCCCAGCAGCAGGAACAGATCGAAGGTGCTCTGGCGCATGCCATAGGCGCCGACAGTGGCGAAAATCAGGATGCCGGCATAGAGCTGCGGCTTGGGGATCTTCAGCAGCTTGACCCACATGCCGACCATCGGCAGGTTCAGCACCAGCAGCATCACATTGCCGATGTAGAGCGAGGCAATCAGCGCCCACACCAGCGCTGCCGAGCTGGTGAACAGCTGGGGGCCGGGGTTGATGCCGTAGTTCTGGAACGCACCCAGCAGCACCGCGGTGGTGTTGCTGGTGGGAATGCCCAGGGTCAGCAGCGGGATCAGTGCCGCCGTCACCGTCGCATTGTTGGCCGCTTCAGGGCCGGCCACGCCTTCGATGGCGCCGGTGCTGCCGAACTCGGCCTTGTCATCGCCCTTGGCCAGTTTTTTCTCGGCCGCATAGCTCAGAAAGGTCGGGATCTCGGTGCCGCCCGCAGGGATACAGCCAAACGGCGTGCCGATGACCGTGCCACGGATCCAGGCGGGTACCGAGCGCTTCCAGTCGCGGCGCGTCATGTGCACGCGGCCCATTTTGTTTTGCGTATCGCGGGTCTTGGCTTCGTAGAGCGCAAAGTACAGCACCTCGGCCACCGCAAACAGGCCCACGGCGACCAGCACGATGTCGATGCCATCGAGCAGCTCGGGCTTGCCCATCGTGTAGCGCGCGGCGCCGGTGATCTGGTCCATGCCGATGCAACCCACGGCCAGGCCCAGGAACAAGGCGGTCAATCCGCGCAGGCTGCTCTTGCCCAGCACCGCACTGACGGTGGTAAAGGCCAGCACCATCAGCATGAAGTACTCGGGCGGGCCCAGGCGCACGGCAAACTCGGCCACGGTCGGTGCGAACAAGGTCACCACCACGGTCGCAATCGTGCCGGCCACAAAGGAGCCGATGGCCGAGGTCGCCAGCGCCGCACCGGCGCGCCCGCTCTTGGCCATCTTGTTGCCCTCCATCGCCGTTACCATGCTCGCCGTCTCACCGGGGGTGTTGAGCAGGATTGAGGTGGTCGAGCCGCCATACATGGCGCCGTAGTAGATGCCGGCAAAGAAGATCATCGAGGCGGTCACCTCGACCTTGGCCGTGATCGGCAGCAGCATCGCCACCGCCACCGCAGGGCCGATGCCGGGCAGCACGCCCACCGCCGTGCCCAACGCGCAGCCCACCAGGGCCCAGAGCAGGTTCACCGGCGTGGCCGCCGTCATGAAGCCTTGGATCAGTGCATTGAAAATATCCATCACAGCCACCCTGTCTCGGTCAGTCCGGGCAAGTTGATTGCCAGGAATTGGGTAAAGGCCCAGAACACGGGCGCAGAAATCAGCAGACCCGTCACCAGGTCCTTGCCCATGGTCTTGAACGAGCCCGCCTGCGTTTGGCCGGTTGCGCGGCGCAGCCCTTGCGTGGCCAGCACATAGCACAGGCTGCAGCTGAGGATGAAGCCCAACGTAGTGATCAGCGCCGCGCTGCTGATCAGCCCCGCACAGACCCAGGTGAGCGCGCCCCAGTCACCATGCTGGGCGCCATCGGGGGCATCGAGGTGGTGGAAGCCGCCGGTCAGCGCCTCCCAGCACAGCCAGATGCCGCACAGGCCCAGCACGCTGGCAGACAGCCAGGGCAGAAAATCAGGCCCCACGCCGCTGTAGCCCGCTTGCGAGGGGATGTGCAAAGCACCCCAGGACAGCAGGCCGGCGATCACCAGGACCGCTATGCCGACCAGCAGCTGCGAGGTGGTGCGCGGCGTGTGCGCATGCTCGAAAGCCTCCGGCGCAGGCGCGGCGGCGCCGTTGGCGCCGGGCCCCGAAGAATCTGCGGTGTTGCTCATATCGAAACTCCTGAAAAGATGACGGCGCCGCCCCGCGCCACCGATCAGGCGGCAACAGCCCAGCCGGGCACCGGGCCAGGCCGGTGCCTCAGACAGATGGCAAAGGGAAGCGCAATGCGCAGCGCATGGCCGCCAGCGGCCATGCCGGCTGCGCTTAGACCATGCCAGCGCGGGTCATGGTGTCCTTGAGATTGGCGAACTCGGCGGTGACGAACTGGCTGAAGGCATCGCCGGCGAGCCAGGCCGAGGTCCAGTCGTTCTTCTTCATGGACTCGGCCCAGCTGGCGCTCTTGGTGGCTTTTTCCAGCATGCTGATCAGCTGTGCGCGCTGGTCTGCCGAGATGCCAGGCGCGCCATAGACGCCGCGCCAGTTACCGATTTCCACATCAATGCCCTGCTCCTTGAGCGTGGGCACGGTCGAGCCTTCCAGGCGCTGGGCCGAGGTAACGGCGATCGGGCGCATCTTGCCGGTGGCGATGTACTCGGCAAACTCGCTGAAGCCGCTGCCGCCGATGGTGACATTGCCACCCAGCACGGCAGCAATCGCCTCACCGCCGCCCCGGAAGGCGACATAGTTGATCTTGGCCGGGTCCACACCCACGGCACGGGCAATCATCGCCGCAGCAATGTGCTCGGTCGAGCCGCGCGAGCCGCCGCCCCACTTGATCGAGCCAGGGTCCTTCTTGAGCTGGGCGACCACTTCGGCCATGCTCTTGTAGGGCGAGTTGGCGGGCAGCACGAAGACGTTGTATTCGCTGGTCAGGCGCGCCAGCGGCGTAGCCTGGTTCAGGTCCACCGGTGGCTTGCCGGTGATGATGCCGCCCAGCATGACGGCGCCCATGACCATCATCGCGTTCGGATCGCCCTTGCTGCCATTGACGAACTGCGCCAGGCCGATGGCGCCTGCGGCGCCGCCCTTGTTGTCATAGGTCACGGTGCCAGCGACGCCGGCATCCTGCAACGCCTTGCCCAGCGCACGGCCGGTCGTGTCCCAGCCGCCACCGGGGTTGGCGGGCAGCAGCATCTTGACATTGGTGGCAGCAAAGGCCTGCATCGGCAGGCTGCCGGCAGCGGCCAGCGCAAGCATGGATTTGAGGAATGCATCACGGCGCATGGTTGTCTCCTGATCGTGTTGTTAGTGCCTGAATCATCGCGGCCCTAGCTGTCAAATGGCTGTCAGCCAGGCGGTCCAGAGCTAGGGAAAACACCGAGTCTGGAGGCGCCGAGGAATTGGTGCACACTCCCGCCATGCACCTCTTGCTGATCGAAGACGACCCCACGATGCAGACCACCTTGCAGCGCACCTTGCGCCGGCGGGGCATGGAGGTTACGCCCATCACCGATGGCGGTGCGGCGCTGCCGGCCTGGCGCAAGCTCGCGCCCGATGTGGTGGTGCTGGACCTGAGCTTGCCGACGATGGACGGGCTGGAGATCATTGCCCAGGCGCGCAGCGAAGGCCTGGCCGCCCCCACCTTGATCCTGACTGCGCGTGGCACCGTCGGCGACCGCATTCTGGGCCTGAACTCGGGCGCCGATGACTACCTGGCCAAGCCCTTTGACCTGGACGAGCTGGAAGCGCGCATCCGCGCGCTGGTGCGGCGCGCGCAGCCGTTGGTGGCCGAGCCCGCAGCACCGGCTGTGGCGCCCGGCATGGCGCTGCGCTATGACAAGGCGTCCGAATCGTTTTACTGGCGCGGCAAGCTGTTTGAACTGACGCCGCGCGAGGTGGCTTTTCTGCGCGTGCTGAGCCAGCCCATGGGCCAGGCGGTGACCAAGGAGCGTTTGTTCAGCGCCGTCTTTGCGGGCGAGACCGATGTGCAGCTGGAGGCGGTCGAGGTAGTGGCCTACCGCCTGCGCAAAAAGCTGGCGCCGACAAACATGCAGCTGATGACCCTGCGCGGCCTGGGCTACCTGCTCAAGCCCGGTGCCGCCGATGGCGCCTGACAGCAGCAAGGCCCCGGGCCGGTCCCAGCCGCCGCGCATCCGCTCGCTGCGCCGCAACCTGCTGCTGGGCATTTTGCTGCCCGTTGTGGTGTTCATCATCTACAACACCAGCAGCCTCTACCGGCAGTCGCTGCAGGCCATCAACACCGCTTACGACCGCAGCCTGCTGGCATCGGCCAAGGTGATTGGCGAGCAACTGACCGTCGCCGGTTACGACGACCTGGCGATTGTCGATTCGGCCGTGCCCTATTCGGCGCTGGAGGCCTTCGAGGCCGACAACCAGTCGCGGCTGTTCTACCGCGTCTCCAACATGAGCGGGGAGCTGATTGGCGGCTTTGCCGAGCTGCCGATCTGGCGCGGGCGCATCGCCCAGCAGCCGCCCTACGCCGCGCTCGTTGATTTCTACAATGCCGAGTTCCGGGGCATGCCGGTGCGCATGGCCGCGCTGCTGCAGCCGGTGGCCAGCGCCACGGGCCGGGGCATGGCGTTGATCCAGGTGGCAGAGACCCTGGAGATCCGCGAATCGCTGGCCCGCGACATGCTCTGGGGCACCCTGGTGCAGCAGGCCTTGCTGTTTGGCTGCATTGCCGTTGTCGTGGTGGTGGTGGTGCGGCGCGCCACCTTGCCGATTCTGCAGCTGAGCGACCAGCTCAATGCGCGCAGCGACCATGCATTGCAGCCACTCAAAACCCCGGCCGCCACCCCTTCGGAAGTGCTGCCCCTGGTCGATGCCACCAACCGGGTGATGGCGCGGCTGTCGCACCTGGTGCAGCACCAGAAGCGCTTTGTGCGTGATGCCTCGCACCAGCTGCGCACGCCGCTGGCGGTGCTGAAGGTGCAGGTGCAGTCGGCCCAGCGCGGCGATGTGGAGCCCGAGCAGGCGCTCAGCGAGATCGCCGCCACCGTGGACCGCGCCACCTTGCTGGCCAACCAGATGCTGTCGCTCGCCAAGGTCGAGCAGCTGCACCAGTCCGAACACACGCAGACCGTCGACCTGACAGCCATCGTGCGGGACATGGTGATCGAGCTGTCTCCGCTGCTGGCCGACAAGAACCTGCAGTTCGAGCTGCAAAGCGATGAGGTGCTGCTGGCCGCCCACCCCTGGATGCTGCGCGAGCTGGTGCGCAACCTTTTGCACAACGCCATCCAGCACTCGCCACCCGATGCGCCACTGCTGCTGCAGCTGACGCAGCAAGGCCCGGCTGCCAGCTTGCGCATCAGCGACTGGGGTCCCGGGGTCAGCGCGGAGATGCAGGCGCGGCTGACCGAGCCCTTTGTCACCGGCAACCTGCGCGACGGCTCGGGCCTGGGCTTGGCGATCTGCCACTCCATCGTGACGGCGCTGGGCGCGCGGCTGTCGTTGCACAACCGCCTGCACCATGGCCATATCCAAGGTTTTGATGCTGTAGTAGAGTTCAAACCGAATGTCCAACCACCTGCCGAAGATGGCCCACACTGAGACCGACCAGACACCCACGATGCGCATCGACAAATGGCTGTGGTGCGCCCGCTTTTACAAGACCCGCGCCATTGCGGTCGAGGCCATCCACAAGGGCCATGTGAAGGTCAATGGCACCGTGGCCAAACCCTCCAAGGAAGTGCGCGCGCAGGACACGGTCGAGCTGCTGCAGGCGCAGACACCGCGCACCGTCGCCGTGCTGGGCATGGCCGCTACGCGCGGCCCCGCCCCGGTGGCCCAGCAGATGTACGAGGAGACTGCCGACAGCATCCGCCAGCGCGAAGTGCTCAGCGAGCAGCGCCGCCTGGCGCCCGAGCCTGCCAACAGCCTGCAGGCCGGCCGCCCCACGAAGAAAGACCGCCGCGACATGCAGGAGCTGCGCAGCTGGAACGACCGCTGGAGCGCGCAATAATCGTCTGCATTTGCAGCCTCTTCTGACCGAAGCAGTCCGCGCATCAGCGCCAGCACTCGGCCGTGCTGCTGCCCTGCGCCAGCTGCAGATTGCCTTGCCGCCCATCCTGCGTCAAGGTGTAGTTGCCGCAGCGGTCCCGCTGCTGCGGCCCCGGTTTACGGGTAGCGACCAGGGTATAACGCGCAGGGCTGTTGCCGTCGGCAAAACCAATCGTGTAGCGCTTGCCCGACAGCTCCTGCCAGGTCAGCGCCGCAGGCAGTTCCAGCGGATAGACACCGTTGGCGGTGGCGGCGCGCTCCAGCCATTGCGCGGCTTGGAACAGCCCCGTTCGGGCTTCTGTGCGGTGCCCTCGGCGCAGATATTCGCTGTAGCTGGGCAAGGCCACCGCACTCAGGATGCCGATGATGGCCACGACAACCATCAGCTCCACCAGGGTCAAGCCCGCGTTGGCCGGCGAGGACCGAATCTGCATGCCGGCCCTTTTCATCGCGCCTGGCGCCAGGTGGGCCGGATCGGCACTTCGGGCAGATCACGCAGCGATTCGCCGTCGAGGCGGATGCGCTGCTGCCCCTCATCATCGCGCACGCGCAGCATCGCATGCGGGCCGGCGCCCAGCGACATGCGCGATGCCCGGCCGTCGGACTGCGCATCAAACACCCCATCGCCATCGGCATCCAGCAGCTGCAAGCGCGGCCGCGAGCCATCGATGGCATTGACCAGGCTGAAATACTGGCGTGCGGCAGTGCCTTCCACCGGCTCGCAACGCTCCGGGCCAGGGTCGCGATCACGGGCATGCGCGGGCACCTCGCTGATCACTGCCAGCAGGTTGCTGCCGCTGTAAAAACCCAAGGGCTGCAGCAGGCGCTCGCCTGCTTCGGGCAGATCAAGGTACCAGCCTCGGTGCTGGTTCCAATCCAGCGCATCGGCGCCTTCGCTTTCCTCCATCGCCCAGAACTGGCGGCGGTCGCTGCTGCGGGCATTGGCGGGGTTGGGATGGATGCGCCGCTGCAGCAGCTGGCTTGGCGCCACCGGGCTGGGCAAATCGGCATCGCTGCCCAGTGCCGACTGGCATTGCGCATCGGCGGCCGAGGCGCAGACCTCGACCCGCTCACCGCGCTCGCCCACCCTCTTGTAGCGGCTGGTATCGAGCACGGCATAGAGGCTTTGCACACTGTTATCCTGCGGGTCCTGGCGGCTGGCATTGCGGCCGGTGCCAAAGGCCACCATCAAGCCGCCGACGGGCACCTGGCGCTGGCCGCCCGCCTGCTGCAGCGTGCGCAGGCGGTCGTTGCTGCGCACCAGGGGCGCCGTGCTGATGGGCTGGGGCCGGCTGCGCTGCCCGGGCGCGCTGCGCGTGCCGCCCCGGGCCTGGTAGAGCGGCATGCCCGCTGTGCCCTGGTTGCTGGTCGTTGCCGCCAGCGCGCCCCACTGCGCCACACCCCATGCCGCATCGTTGTCGGCACTGATCAGAAACTTCCAGAGATTGCCCTGGTTGTCACCGGCATAGACCACATCGGGCCGGCCATCGCCATTGATATCGACCAGCCTGGGCGCGGACAGGCCGTTGTCTTGCACAAAGCGGCACGCTGCCTGCGGCGCGGCCTGCTGCCTGCAGGCCTGCGCCGTGGTGGCCCCGGTCGCCACCAAACGCAGCAGCTCTTGCGCGCCGTCGAGGTACTGGATCAGCAGCACCGGCCTGCCGTTGGTGCTGTTGTAGCCATTGCCCAGCACCAGCGCCCAGCGGCCGTTGTTGAGCGGGGCGATTTGCGTCGTGCGCTGCGGGTCGATGTCGTCGCGGGAGGGGCTGGCAGTGATATGGCCGATATCGGCAAAGGCCTCGGCCAGCTGTGTGCAAGCCTGCCATGCCGCGCCCGTCTCCGCATCGCAGCGCGGTGCGGATTCCGTCGCATGCCAGCTGCGGTCCATCAGCACCAGACCGGCGGCTTGCGCCTCGGCAAACCCGGTCTCGGGCTCGGTGACATCGAGCACAAAGTAGCCCTTGCCTCCCGCACCCAAGGTGCCTGCCAGCAAAGTGCGCCAGCGCGGACTGCTGGTGCTGCCCAGGTTGGCATCGCCAGCCAATGGCGAGCCATCGACCCAATAGCGGTGCTGGCCATCGTAGCCTGGGCTGGTCAAAGCACGCAGACCGGGGATCACGCCCCGGGGCACATAGGCGATCTTTTCTTCGCCGCTGCGGGCCGAGAAGCCGTGCAGCATGCCGTCATTGCCACCGACATAGAGCATTGGCAAGCGGCTTTGGTGGCGCAGCACAAAGTCGAGATAGCCCGCGTCGGTATGGCGCGCAGAAGGCCTGCCCAGGTTCCAGATCTGCGAATGCACGATATCGCCTTGGCGCGAATGCCGGTTGCGCAGGCGGCCGCCGTGCTGGGCCTCATGCCGGCGCTCGCCCCGCAGGTAGTTCAGCCGCTGCTCGCCGCTGGCCTGGCCCTGCGCGCCATCGGCGTGGCCTTGCAGGGCCAGCTTGTGCGCCGCACTCAAGTAGCGGTCATCCGCAGCCCAGCGAAAAGGCACGCCGCGCTGCTGCACATCGCCCCACGTCAGCACCAGGCGCTGCTGCCAGGCAATCGCATCGAGCTTGTCCGCCGTTGTCTGCCCGCCCCAGCCGGGTGCCGGCTGCAAGCGGCCATCGCTGGCCATCGCCTGGGCCTGAATGGCGCCAGCCCAGGCACGGCCGGGGTCGTAGCTGGCCGTGAACAACAGGGCATCCTGCGCAATGGCCTGGCTGGCGCTGACCGCGCCTGTGCTGGCAGCCGCTGCGCGCTGCGCGCCGCCCGTGTTCTGGGCCTGTATCTCTGCGAAGATTCGGCGCAGCGCTGCTGCCACGTCGGGCGCCTCGGTTGCTGCATAAAAGCGCCCTCGCCCATTGAGGGCCGCATGCCACAGGTCCAGCGCGCGCACGCCCTCGCCTTGCGCATGCATATCGGGCCAGACGGCCTCCCCTTTGGCCAGCGCTGCAAAGCTGCCGTCATAGCCCAATGGCATGTGCTGCGCAGGCGCCAGGATGTGGGGCGCGCCGGGCTAGGTGCTGGCCTCCCGTCCAATGCCAACCGTATAGGTCTGCATATGGGGCCAGCTGGCGGGGTTGTAGCGGGGGTTCCAGTAGCGTTCCAGCTCGGCAGGCGGGCCAAGGCCATCGGCAAAACGCTCGCTGCGCAGCGCATCGCGGTAATCGGCTTCAGGCAGCAGGCTGCCGCTCAGGCCTGCGCGCTGCAAAGGGTCGGCCCAGCTGTGAAAAGCCCAGTCCGCCAAGGTGCTGGGCACCGCATCGCTGTAAAGCCGGGTGACGGCCCTTTGCGCGGCACTGCCACCGCCATAGACCTGGCCATCGGGCAGGACTTTTGCGCGGCTGTGGTCGTCTTGCGCGCCGCCGGTGGCCGGGCCATCCCAGCGGCTGCCGGCCAGCACGATGTGGTAGTTGCGGCGGCAGCCCAGGTAGCTACTGCTGGCAGCAGTGCCAGCGCCCGGTTGGCTGGACCAGGGGCCTTGTGGGCTCAGCGGCCTGCGCAGGTACGCATCGGCCTGGCCGAACAGGTGGTGCAGGTCGCTGCTGTGGCCGGTACGGAGCGAGTCGGCAAAGGCCAGAGCATGCTGGCGATGCCGGCCCTGCAGCGCCTGCATGCCGTTGCTGGCCAGACGCGGGCTGTTGACCGAGCTGGCGCCAGACTGGCGGCGCTGGCCTTGCACCATGCCCGCCGGCCCGCCGCCGGGCGCTGCGCCATGGTTCCACATCGCCTGCCAGGCCAGGCGTATCGCGCCATCGGGCAGTTGCTGGTGATCGCCCAATACGTCCTTGAGCGCATGGCGCAGCACGGCGATGCGCTGCGCGCGCGTGTCCCAGATGCCCTCGCCATCGGGGGCGGTGATGCTGGCCAGACCGGGCTCGGTGCTGCCCATGCGGCGCTGCATCGCGGCCGAGTCATCGACGGAGACAATGACATTCGGTGCCACGACGGCGCTGGCGCCACCGGCAGGCTCGGTGGCCAGCTCCAATGACGCGGCCGCAGCCGGTACCAGAGCCGCCCACGCCAGTGCCAGGCTCTGAGCGCTGGTGGAGTTGCGGCGTGAAACCCTGCCGGTGTGCTTGCCATTCATAGCTGCCTCTCAATCTTTGCGCCGGGGCCGGGCGTAGCTTTGCTCCAGTACCACCAAGGTGTCCGGCTTGCGGCCAAAGGCGGCGGCGGTGATGCGGTAGACCACATGCGGAGACAGGCCCACCAGTTCGAGCTGCTGCGCAGGCGCATTGCTGATCAAACCGGGTTGGCTGTCGATATAGGGGATGACCTCGATCCAGTACCAGCCACCGGCCTGTGCGTCACCCCGCTCAGCCAGAATGGGATGGGCCGGCCGGTCTGCATCGCCCAGCTGCGCGCCGGTGTACTGGCCATAGCGTGCGCCCGTGCCAGCGCGTATCAGCGCAAACAAATCCTGCTCGCCGGCTTGCCGGGCCGGCGTACCTGCGGCAGGCGCATTCCAGATATCCTGGCGCCCGACGCGCTTGGCACAGAGCGCATCGATGCAGCGTTGCGGCTGGGCGCTGAGTGTTGCCAAGAAGGCAGGCAGGTCGGCGTTCTCCAATGGCACCTTGGCAGCGCCGCCGCGGCGGCACACACTGGCTGCCGCCCCATGAGGCAGCCCTCCATAAGCACAGGGTCGGCCATCGGCCCGCTCTCCGCGAATATCGAGTTCGGCGTCCAACAGCAAGGCTTCTGCAGCTTCAAAGGCCCGCTGGTAATCGGCATCGTTGCCGACCACCAGTTCGCCATACCAGGCGGTCCGCGCCGCCCACAAGGCCAGCAGCATCGACAGCATGCTGAAGACCAGCACGGTCAGCAACGCGGCACCCCGTGCGTGCTGCGCAAGGCTGACAGGATGAAGGTAGTGAGGGCGTCTCATAGGCTGCCCTGGCTGCGCAACTGGAACAGGTTGCGAAAGACGCGGTGCATCCGCTGTTTGCGCGGCCCCGGCAGATCGGCGACGGCCACCCATTCGCCATCGCAACCGGTATAACCGCTGCCTGCCGGCAACGAACTGGGCCGGCTGCCAAAGAGCACCAGGCACACTTCCACCGCCACCACCTCCGACCAGTCGCGGCCCGCCTGCTGCGCATTCACATACTGGAGCTGCGGCTGCGCCATGCCCGCTGCCTGCATGCGCAAATAGCGCAGCTCAAAGGCCGCTACGTTGTCGACCAGCGGCTGGGGCGACGCAGCGGTATCGTTGCCGCCACAACGCAGCACATGGCCGCGCAGCCTGAAGTGCGATTCCAGCCGCTGATCGGCACTGGCATCCACCGGCCCGCCCAGGCAGTTGCGCGCTTGCGCAGCCAGGCCGGGCTGGGCAAAGACCGGCTCCTTGTAGCGCCGGTAGCCGGTCACCAGGCTGTTATGGCTGCCGCGCAGCGCATCCATTCGAGGGGCATAGCCGCGGGCGCTGCCTGAGGCTGGTGCCGTGGTCTCGAAAGCCGCTGGCGCCAGTGCGGCGCTGACCGATGCACCGGCGCCGGCGCCGGCGGGCAGGTTCAGGTTGAGGTACAAACCGCCCGCCTGGCGCAGTTGCAGCCCGATGATGCGCAACGCATAGCTGGCCTGCTGCTGCAAGTGGCTGGCATCGCTAACGGTCAGCGACAGGCTGCGGGAAGCCAGCATGGCCATGCTGGCAGCGGCGATCACCAGCAAGCCCAGCGCCATGCCCACCATCAGCTCGACCAGACTGAAGCCTTGCTGCCTGCTCTCCGTTAGGCGGCACGGCGCGGAAGTCAGCGCAAAGGCCCCGGCCGGACGGATGTGGCGCTGCATATCAAGTCCCCCCGCAGTGGTAGTGCACGTTGCTGCCCATGCGCTCTACCGCACAGCGTGCGTTCAGGGCCAGGTACTGCAAATGGCAGGTGTAGCGCAGATCACCATCGTCATCCTGGCAGACCACCTCGCCGCCGCGTTCCGCTACCGCGTCGGCGCGGGCTCCTTCGCCGACACTTCGGGTGGTATCGACCGGGTTGCGGTACGGCGCGGGGTCGGGCGAGCCCCGCATGGCATGCGAGCTCTCGGCCCAGCGGATCATCACGCCCAGTTGGCGCCGGTTGGCTGCCTGGTTTTCGCCCGGTGCCAGAAAAATCCGGGACTGCCCCAGCGGCAGGCTGCGTGCCACCTGCAGCCGCCACTGCGCCAGTTCGTGGTCCGCCAGCTCCGCAGCGCTGCAGGGCCGGGCGCTGCATGCAGAGGCCGGAGGCGCCGCCGCCGCGTCCTGCCAGTCGCTGACGTAGCGGTCCAGCTGGTCCCAGGCATGGGGGTTGGCACGTATGCGTTCACCCAGGTCTTCGATCAAGCGGAGGGCCTGCACGCGCCGGGTACTGGTCTGCGTATCTGCAAGCGTGCGCAACTGCATCCCCAGCATCGCCAACACCCCGAGGACCAGGACCACGATGGCCACCATCGACTCCAGCAAGCTGATGCCGCGCGAGAAGGAGGCTTGGGGATGGGATGGCATGAACATAGGCAGGCGCCCTTTCAGCCCCGTACAGGACAGGGCGGCCTATCGGCAACCCGCACGCGGCCGCCTCGGCTGGTGCACAGCCCTTTGGCCGCGGCATCCTCCAGGCCTTTGCCCTTGGGGAGCAGCGAAAAGCTGAAACCCGCCACCGGCATGCCCCAGCGGTCAAACCGGATGCCCTCCCCCAAGCTGCTGCGCTGCACCTGCAGACCTGGCGGCACCTCATAACGCTGAAGGACCAGCGCATCCGGCGCACATTGCTGCTGGCCCAGTTCATGCGCACAGACCTGCCAGCCACAGCTCCAATCGTTGGTTCGTGCGCGCGCCTGGCAGTGCCCGCTGGCGGCGATGCGCTGCAACGCGATCCGCCCACTGCGTTTGACCGCCTCGGAGCGCGCAAGATGGATCGCCGAATGCAGGGCCTCCAGAGACTGCTGCACGCGCCAGCGCTGCAGCAGGCCGCTGAAACTGGGCGCGGCCAGCCCCGCGATAATCGCCAACAGGCTGATGACGACCATCAGCTCAACAGCGGTCAGCCCCCGATGCCTGCGCAAACATCGATATCTCCATAAATTAATGAAAACTATTGAATTCATGGTTTTGATTATTTATATTTCATGCCACCGCGTAAAGCCCTCTTTCCATTAAAAAATTAAATTCGCTCGCGTTGAAAATCAGGCCATGCAGCGCTGGCGCGGTCTTGCGCCGATAATCGCCAAGCCGGCCTGCCGTTGACTGCCATGCGTCTAGGTATGGCCCCTATTGCGACAAAGCTCCATGACTGATCAATCGATGCAAACCGCGCTGGACCTGGCTGCCAGCGCCCTGTTCATTACCTCCCCCAATCCCCGCGTCGGTTGCGTGCTGGTGGCTGCCGATGGCCAGGTCATCGGCCAGGGCCACACCCAGCGTGCCGGTGGGCCCCATGCAGAAATCATGGCCTTGCGCGATGCCGCTGCCCGGGGCCACAGCACCGTGGGTGCCACCGCCTATGTCACGTTGGAGCCCTGTGCCCACCATGGCCGCACGGGCCCTTGCTGTGAAGCGCTGGCTGCAGCCGGTATCGCCAAGGTCGTAGGTGCCATCACGGACCCGAACCCGCTGGTCGCCGGCAATGGCTTTGCCCGTTTGCGGGCTGCCGGGGTCGAGGTGGTGGTATGTGCGCCGCAAGACGGCGGGGAGGCCTCGCGCGAGCTGAACATTGGCTTTTTCAGCCGCATGGTGCGCAGGCAACCCTGGGTGCGGCTCAAGGCGGCGATGTCGCTCGACGGTGCCACCGCATTGCCCGATGGCAGCAGCCAGTGGATTACCGGCGAGGCCGCCCGGGCCGATGGCCACCATTGGCGGGCCAGGGCTTGCGCGATCCTGACCGGCGTCGGCACCGTGCTGGCCGATGACCCGGCGCTGGATGTGCGCTATGTGGACACCCCGCGCCAGCCCCGGCTGGTGGTGCTCGACAGCCAGTTGCGCACGCCTGCGCAGGCCCGCATCTTTGCGGCGCAACGCGAGGTGCTGATCTACACCCGCAGCGACGACAGCGCCCGTCAGGCCGCACTGGAGGCCGCAGGTGCGACCATCGTGCGACTGCCGGGTCAAGCCTCAGCAGATTCCAACGCCCGCATCGACCTGGCGGCCTTGATACAAGACCTGGGTAAGCGTGAAGTCAATGAACTGCATGTGGAAGCAGGTGGCATCCTGAATGGCGCGCTGCTGCAGGCGGGTCTGGTCGATGAATGCCTGTTCTACCTGGCGCCCAAGCTGGTCGGCCAGGGACTGCCCGCGTTTGCCGGCATGGCATTGCAGCAACTGGACCAGGCGCCGGCCTTGGACATCCGCTCCATCGAGCCCTTGGGCGCCGACTGGCGCGTGCTGGCCCGTGTACAGGGCCATGGGGCGTTCTGAGTCAGGCTTGCTGCAGCGCCGCTGACTCGGCCCGGCAAACCGAAGGTTGGCGCTTGCCAAACACCAGGCCGTCCAGGCGCGCGACCACGCTTGGTAGCGACCTGCCACCGCTGGTGTCAGCAGGTGGTGTCAGCGGCTGGCGTAGCCAAGGCAGGCGCCCGCATTGGGCAGCCCCTGGCATTCGCGCAGCAGGCGGCGGTCGCGCTCGGCCGGGGTTTCAGCACTGCTGCTGCGCTGGCGCTTGACCTTGACTTTGGCCTGCTTCTTGGGCGCCTGCGTTGCCTCGGTCTTTTTGGGGCGCGCTGCCCAGGCATGGGAGGGTGGCATCGCGATGGCCGCCAGCACCAGGGCGATGGTGTAAAAAAGCAGTGATCGGTACATCAGCGGCCCTCCTCGTGGCTATTGCAAATAAGATTTCGGATGTTTTCTGCAATCCTAGCGAGATGCTTGCAGAAACCACCTGGGCACAAACCCTGCTGGGGATCCACGCACCGGTACCAGCACGTTGCGGCGCCACGACGCCCCAGCCGCCTGCCGCTGTACGACAGCGCCGCCAAAGCACAGCGGCGGCACCCGCAATGGCCGCCGCTCACGCACAATAGCGCCAGCCCACTGATTGAACCCTGCTGCCATGCCGATAGCTCTGCCGCCCTCCACCCTATCCCCGTCAAGTTCTGTCCCGAGTTCATCATGGCGCAAGCTGCGGTCCGGGCTGGTATGGGTGTGCACCAGCTTTCTGCTCAGCGCATGCGCCAGCAAGCTGCCGGCCCAGGTGGATCGGCCCGCGTCATCGGCCCAGCCCCCGGCGGCCAGCAGCCCGCTGGTGCAGATCAGCCAGCAGCGCCAGAAGGCGGAAAGCAAGGCAGGCCCTGGCGCCTCGGGATTTGAGATTCTGGCCGGTGCGCAAGCGGCCTACGGCGCGCGGCTGGCCTTGGTGCAAGGCGCCAAGTACACGCTGGATGTGCAGTACTACGCGATCCATGCCGACGCCAGCACTGCGCGTTTGCTCGAAGGGGTAGTGAACGCAGCGCGCCGGGGCGTGCGCGTGCGCGTGCTGCTCGATGACTTCCACGGCACCGGGCGCAACGCCCAGGTGATGCGGCTGGCCTTCGAGCCCAATATCGAGATGCGCATGTTCAATCCGCTGCCCGGCGACCGCGACTCGCCGATCAGCCGCATGTGGAATGCGGCCACCGATTTCCAGCGCGCGCAGCAGCGCATGCACAACAAGCTGTTCCTTGCCGACAACACGATGGGCATCATGGGCGGGCGCAATCTCGGCGATGCCTATTTCGACAACGACGAAAGCTCCAATTTCCTCGACACCGATGTGCTCGTCGTGGGACAGGCGGTACAGGACCTGTCCAGCAGTTTCGACACCTACTGGAACAATGAGCGCGCCTACCCGGTGCAGTCGCTCATCAGCAAACAGGAGCTGGAGGACATGCAGAAGACCTTGTTGGCCCGGCCCAGCAAAGGCGGCGACAACGATGCAGCCGACAGCCCTTCTACGCCGGCAGCGCGCGCGGCGACCGGCGGCGCACTGCCTTCCCCGCCGGATGGCGAACCGCGCCCGGGCGGCGCCATCTCCGAAGAGCAGCGTGAACGTGCCTGGGATATGCAGCCGATGGACCTGCGCAGTGTTCCGCTGGTCTGGGCCCACTCGGTGGTGATGGCGGACGCCCCCAGCAAGATACCGTCCGTCGATTCCGATGGCCAGACCAACCCGCTGAGCGCCGCACCGGGCGTGCTGGAGAACAAGCGCCTGGCACAACTGCGCGTGCTGGCCGAAACCCGCAACCCCGGCCACAGCCCCAGCGCGGACTCGGTGGTGGATGGCCTGGTGCAGCTGCTGGGCTATGCCAAAAAGGATTTGCTGATCGTCTCGCCGTATTTCGTGCCCGGCGAAACGATGCGCCAGGCCTTCAAGGATGCCGTGCAGCGCGGCGTGCGGGTGCGCATTCTGACCAACTCGCTGTCCTCCAACGACGCGCCGATTGCGCACATCGGCTATGCCCGCCACCGCGAAAACCTGCTGCGTGATGGTGTCGAGCTGTATGAACTGGTCAGCGACGAAAGTGACCTGCGCGCCGCCTTTGGCCTGGGCAGCGGGCAGAACAGCTTCCGCGAAGGGCGCCGCGTCATGCTGCACAGCAAGGTGCTGGTCCTCGATGGCCAACTGCTGGTCGTCGGATCGATGAACCTGGACCAGCGCTCGAAGTTGCAGAACACCGAGATCGCGGTGCTGGTGCGCAGCCGCAAGCTGTCTGCCCAGGCGGCAGACATGATTGAAAAAGGGCTGGAGAGCGCCGCCTGGCATGTGGTGCTGAAAGATGGCGACCTGGTATGGCAGGCACCGCAAAACAGCCGCCTGAAGGACCAGACCACCGAGCCGGATGCCAGCCTGCCGCTGCGGCTGATGCTCAAGATCATCAGCCCCTTCACGCCCGATTCCTTGCTCTAAGCAGCCACGCCCGTCGAGGCGTGCTGCTGCAAGCCGTCCAGCCAGACGGTGATCGCCGCCTGGTCCGTCATCACCCGCACATGCTGGTAGGCATCCTCGGCTTCAGGAAAGGCCCGGCGCATCAGATTCAGCCATTGCTTCAAGCGGCCGGCGCGCTGGCGCGGCTCCAGGTCCTCGCAGACCAGGTGCCAAAAGCGCAGCAACGCCGGCAGCAGGTCCGGCCACTGCACATCGCGCAGACCGGCGGGCAGCGGCTGGCCATCACGCTCGGCAACCGCTTTGCGGATGCGCCAGGCCAGGCCCGGGTCAGCCACAATGCCACGGCCCAGCATCAGGTCCTGGCAACCGGATTCGGCCTGGCAGCGCAACGCGTCCTCCACGGTCCAGATCTCGCCATTGGCCACGACGGGGATACGCACGGCCTCGCGGATCCGCGCAATCTGGTCCCAGTAAGCAGGCGGGCGGTAGCCATCGAGCTTGGTGCGGCCATGCACGACCAGTTCGCAGGCACCCGCCTCCTGCATCGCCAAGGCGCAGTCCAGCATCAGCGCCCGGTCGTTAAAGCCCAGGCGCATCTTGGCCGAGACCGGCATGGCCGCAGGCACGGCCCCGCGCACGGCGCTGACCACCGCATGGATGGCGGCCGGGTCTTGCAGCAATGCGGCGCCGCCACCATGGCGGTTGACCACCTTGGCCGGGCAGCCAAAATTCAGATCAATGCCCTCGGGCGACAGCGCCGCCAGCTGCACGGCATTGGCCGCCATACTGGCGGCATCACTGCCCAGCAGCTGGGCGCGCACCGGTGTGCCCGCAGCAGTACGGCTGCCGTTGTGCAACTCCGGCATCGTGCGCAGGTAGACCTTGTCAGGCAGCAAGCTGCCGGTAATGCGGATGAACTCCGAGACGCAGCGGTCGGCACCGCCAATGCTGGTGAGCACGTCACGCAGCACGAAATCGAGCAGGCCCTCCATGGGCGCAAGCAACAAGCGCATGGCTGGCCCCGTTCAGCAAGCGCCCAAGGATGGGGCCACTGGCATCATCGGGCAGATCACCAGGCCACCTGCAGGCGCCACAGCGTGGTCATCTCGGCCGCCCGGGCCTGGTGCAGCGGGTTGGCGGCATCCTGGGCCTTGGGGTGGCGGGGGCGGATATGGTTTTTGCCCACCACTTGCAAGCCGGCTTGGGAGATCCAGGTGAGCAGCTCCTCGCGGCTGCGCAGGCCCAGGTGCTCGGCAAAATCGGACAGGATCAGCCAGGCCTCGCCCCCCGGCACCAGGTGTGCCGACACGCCTGCCAGAAAGCCACGCAGCATGCGGCTGCCTTCGTCATAGACCGCACGCTCGACCGGCGCGCTGGGCTTGGCAGGCACCCAAGGCGGGTTGCAGACCACGAGAGCCGCCTTGCCTTCGGGGAACAGATCGGTCTGCGCCAGCTCCACACGCGTGTCCACCCCCAGGCGTTCCAGGTTCTCCTTGGCGCAGGCCAATGCACGCGGATCGGTATCGGTGGCCAGCACTTTCTGGATGCCACGGCGCGCCAGCACGGCAGCGATCACGCCGGTCCCGGTGCCGATGTCATAGGCCAGCGATTGCTTGGCCAGTGCGGTCGGCAGCGGCGCCTGGGCAATCAGGTCGACATACTCGCCCCGCACCGGCGAGAAGACGCCGTAGTGCGGATGGATGCGGTCATAGGCCTTGGGCGCCAGCTTGGCCAGCGCGGGGATTTCCACCCCCTTCTTGCGCCATTCATGGGCGCCCACCAGCGCCTGCAGTTCGCGCAAGGACACCACCTGGGCCACATCGCCCTCAGGCGCGCCCCAGGCATCAGCGCAGGCGGCCTGCACCTGTGGCGCTCGGCGCAGGTGGATGGTGTACTGCGGATCCAGCTCGATCAGCACCATCGACAGCACGCGGGCGCGCTGCGCCTGCAACTGGCGCTGCTGGTGGAAGGGCAATGCCAGCTGCGGCGTGGGCATGCCAGCCACGGCAGGGGCGGCAGGCTTTTTCTTGGCCTTGCGCTCACCGGTCTTGTCCAGCCGGCGCGTCAGCGACTGCAGCAGCATGCGCGCATTTTGAAAGTCACCGCGCCACAACAGCCCCGTGCCTTCGCAGGCCATGCGGTAGGCCACATCGGCGGGCAGGGTGTCATCGGCCAGCACCACGCGGGTGGCAGCGGCAGCGCCCCGCTCGCTGCGCCAGCGCGCGCTGCGGGACTCGCCGCCTTCCTCCCAGTGGATGGTGGGAAAACTCTCTGGCTGGGCAGTGGTCATACAAATGCTTTCTGGGGCAGACCAGCGCGGCGCCAGCTGCCAAGGGGGAAAAAAACAAAGAGGCCGTCCAGGACGGCCTCTTGAGAGCGAGGCATCACCGCCCTGCCAACGCAGCGCCGGTGCATGCCTGGCCAGCAAGGATCAGCGGTTCATCAACGAGCGCTGCATGCGCACTTCTTCGATCTTGATGGCACCGACGGTCGCCGTCTTGGCGGTCGACATCTCACGCTTGAAACCGGCAGACTCATGGAAACGCAGCGCGCGCTCGTTGCGCAGCGGCACCCAGGCGGTCACCGAGGTGCAGCCTTCTTCGGACAGGCCATCACGCGCCGCATCCCACAGCGCTACGCCCACACCCTGGTCCCAGTGGGTGGGGGCTGCATAGATCGCCCAGATCTCACCGGTGGTGGGACGGGTCTTGGCATCGCGCGAACGGTCAAAACCGATGAAACCGACGATCTTGTCGTTTTCAACGGCCACTTGCACCTGCGGCTCGCAGTATTCGATGGCTTCGCGCCAGTAAGCCTGGCGCTTTTCGACGGAAGAGATGGACTTCAGCTGGTCATCGGGCAAAACGCCGCGATAGCTCTCCACCGAAGCGGCGGCATGGATTTGGGCAATGGCTTTGGCATCACGGAGAGTTGCGGGACGAACCTGGATAGTTTCAGACATGGATAACCGAAAACAAAAATCAATGAATTAACCAAAAAGCACGCATATCTCGTCGTACACTGCGACCATCACGCCCGGCCGGGTGTCAAGTGGAGATGGAGCACCCTGAGGCTCAACATCCTCCCACCTGCAACACACCATGGCTCACGCAGCATCAGCAGGCAACAAGGCACTGCTGAGGGCTTTTTTAAGGGCATATGGAAGAGTCAGCGCGTGAACAGCGCGCTGCAGAGATATGGTGCGCGAAAGCCCGCCATTGTCTCACTCCTGACATCATTTGGGTAGCCCCACAACCCGCTTGTAGGTCAATTTGTGCAGGGGTTTGCAAATGGCTGCATTTGCGCTAGGCGTTTACCCGAACCTCAACACCCCATATCCATCAACGGCTTAGCGCATAAAGCTGCGACTCAGCCAACGCACCAGCAGATCAAAGCGCCTGCCATAAGGCGGGTACAGCCAGGCAGCGGCCGACCAGCCGCCTTGACGCAAGACAGGTTTGGCATGCGAAAAGCGCATGAATCCATGGTAGCCATGCAATGCACCCCAACCGCTCCTGCCCCATCCGCCAAACGGCAGCCCGCCATGGGCAAACTGCAGCAGGCAGTCGTTCATGCACATGCCAGCGGCGCGCACGCGCTGGGCCACCTCCCGGCCCTGGCGGCGGTCCTGGCCAAACCAGTACAGCGCCAGCGGTATCTCGCCCTGGTTGATCGCGGCCACTGCTTCCTCGCGGTCGTCGTACTGCAGCATCGGCAGCACCGGCCCAAAGATCTCCTCCTGCATCAGCTGCATCTGCGCGCTGACGCCCAGCACCAGTGATGGCACCAGCTGGCGGCTGATGCCATCGCCGATGCGGCTTTGGGAGACCTCTGCTCCGCCACTTTCGAGCCGGATCACCTGGGCACCCGCCTGCTCGGCTTGGGCCAGCATGCCCAACAAACGGCTCGCATGGGCGGCATGGATGACCGAGGTGTAGTCGGGATTGCCCTGCTGCTGCGGGTACATGTGCTGCACCGCCTGGGCATAGGCCTCGACAAAGGCGGCAGCGCTGCCGCGCGGCAGCAACACATAATCTGGCGCAATGCAGGTCTGGCCGGCATTGAGCAGCTTGGCATGGGCAATCTTGCGCGCCGCATCCTGGATATCGCAGCTTTGCTCCAGCAGGCAGGGCGATTTGCCGCCCAACTCCAAGGTCGTGGGCACCAGCTGGTTGGCGGCGGCCAGCGCCACCTTGCGGCCGGTAGCGGCCGAGCCGGTAAACAGCAGGTGGTCCAGCGGCAACGCAGCCAGCTCGGCGGACGCCCCGGCATCCCCGGCGAGCAAAGCCACCTCGTCATCGGCAAAATAGCTGGGCACCAGCTCGGCGAGCAGGTGCATGGTCTCCGGGGTGTACTCGCTGGGCTTGAGAATCACGCGGTTGCCGGCGGCCAGCGCGCTCACCAGCGGGCCCAACGACAGCAGCAAAGGGTAGTTCCAAGGGGCAATCACCCCCACAACCCCCAGCGGCATGGCCTGCACCCAGGCGCGCGCGGGCCAGAAATGCCAGGGCGTGGCCTCGGGCCGGGGCGCTGCCCAGCGCCGCAGTGCGCCCAGTGCCTGCCGCAACTGGCTGTGCAGCGGCAGCAGCTCCGTCAACGTGGTCACCCGGGCCGAGCGCTGGCCAAAATCGGCCTGCACACTGGCGCACAGCCTCGCTTCGTTGTCCTGCAACAGCTTTTGCAGGCGCAGCAAGCGCTCGCGCCGCAGCAGCAGCGGTGTATCGGCCTGCGCGCGGCTGGCAGCACGCATGGCCTCAAAGCGGCTGTGCAACTCGCTCACATCCATAGCTTGGCCCCATAAAAAAACCCGGTCTGCATCAGGCACAACCGGGCTTTGCACACCAGCAGGCCAACGCCTGCATCAGGTCAGTCAGTGCTGTGAACGGATTTCGCGGGGCTCCACGTCCGTGACATCGATCACGGAAGCGCGCATGCCCGCAGGGCTGGCAGCGGGCTCAGCGGCGCGCGCGCCCTTGTTGGCCGACCAGCGCGCCGTGCTGCGGTAGACCGTGGTCCAGCCCGAGGCAGGGTTCATCTTGAACGCGAACGGCACCACCGGCTTGCCGGTGACCTTGGCCCACAGCAGGCGCACGGCCCACAGCATGGCGGCGATCGCGGCCACCACCATCAGACTGGCAAAAAACACCAGACCCGCCAGCACCATCGCAATCCGCAAAGTCCAGCTCACCACAGTTGCCAACAACTCGTTCAACGCACTTCCTTTCATCGCCGTATGACAGCGCATGCTATCCATGTTATGCCGATGCCGGGCTTTTTCAAGCCCGCCGCACTGTCAACAAGCATATCGCAGCGTAAAGATGCTGGGCCATGCATGGTTATGCATGGCCCCTGACTCAGCGCATTACTGCACTTGCGCCTTGCCAAAATGGAACTCGCCAGGTGCCTGCACCGGATCCACGGTCACCGGGATATTGCTCTTGGGCGGGTAAACCCCCTCGAGCAGCAGCCGGGACAACGGATTCTCAATGCGCTGCTGGATCGCCCGCTTGAGCGGCCGGGCACCAAACACCGGATCGAAGCCCACCTTGGCCAGTTCCGCCATCGCCGCATCGGAGACCTGCAGATGCAGGTCCATCTTCGCCAGGCGATTTTCGAGTTGCTTCAGCTGGATGCGTGCAATCGACTCGATGTGCTGGGCGTCGAGGCCATGGAACACCACGGTCTCATCGATGCGGTTGAGGAATTCGGGACGGAAATGGTTTTTCAGTTCCCCCCAGACCGCGTCTTTTACATCCTCATACGATTCGCCGACCATCGCCTGGATCAGTTGCGAGCCGATATTGCTGGTCATCACGATGACGGTGTTCTTGAAGTCCACCGTGCGGCCCTGGCCATCGGTCAGGCGGCCGTCGTCCAGCACCTGCAGCAGGATATTGAACACGTCCGGATGGGCCTTTTCCACCTCGTCGAGCAAGATCACGCTGTAAGGCTTGCGGCGTACGGCCTCGGTCAGGTAACCGCCTTCGTCATAGCCGACATACCCCGGAGGCGCACCGATGAGGCGCGAGACCGAGTGCTTTTCCATGAACTCGCTCATGTCGATGCGGATCAGGTGGTCTTCGCTGTCAAACAGGAAGCCTGCCAGCGCCTTGCACAGCTCGGTCTTGCCCACGCCGGTGGGGCCCAGGAACAGGAAGGAGCCGGTGGGGCGGTTCGGATCGGACAGGCCCGAGCGCGAACGGCGGATCGCGTTGGAGACGGCGGAGATCGCCTCGTCCTGGCCCACCACGCGCTCATGGAGCTTGTCTTCCATGCGCAGCAGCTTGTCACGCTCGCCCTGCATCATCTTCGACACAGGAATCCCCGTGGCGCGGCTGACCACTTCGGCAATCTCTTCGGCACCCACCTGCGTGCGCAGCAGCTTGTGGCCCTTGTCCTTGGCCCCTTCGCTCTTCTCATCGGCCTGTACTTCAGCCAGCTGCTTTTCCAGCGCGGGCAGCTTGCCGTATTGCAACTCGGCGACCTTGTTGAAGTCACCGCTGCGGGTGGCTTCCTGGATCTGGAAGCGCACTTGGTCCAACTCCTTGCGCAGCTGCTCCGAGCCCATCGCGTCGGCCTTCTCGGCTTTCCAGATCTCTTCCATGTCGGCGTATTCGCGCTCGATCTTCGACAGGTCCTCTTCAATCAGCGACAGGCGCTTTTGCGAGGCCTCGTCCTTTTCCTTCTTCATCGCCTCACGCTCGATCTTGAGCTGGATCGTGCGGCGCTCGAGCTTGTCCATGACCTCGGGCTTGGAGTCGATCTCGATCTTGATCTTGGCCGCAGCCTCGTCGATCAGGTCGATCGCCTTGTCGGGCAGGAAGCGGTCGGTGATATAGCGCGCAGACAGCTCGGCCGCCGCCACGATGGCCGGGTCGGTGATGTCCACACCATGGTGGGCCTCGTACTTTTCCTGCAGGCCGCGCAGAATCGCAATGGTGTCTTCCACCGAGGGCTCGTTGACCAGCACCTTCTGGAAGCGCCGCTCCAGCGCCGCATCCTTCTCGATGTATTTGCGGTACTCGTCCAGGGTGGTGGCGCCAATGCAGTGCAGCTCGCCACGCGACAGCGCAGGCTTGAGCATATTGCCGGCATCCATCGCGCCATCGGCCTTGCCGGCGCCCACCATCGTGTGGATCTCGTCGATGAAGAGAATCACCCGGCCCTCTTCCTGCGCGACTTCCTTGAGCACGGATTTGAGGCGCTCTTCGAAATCGCCCCGGTACTTGGCACCGGCCAGCAGGCCGGCCATGTCCAGCACCAGCACCTTCTTGTCGCGCAAGGTGTCCGGCACTTCACCGGCCACAATGCGCTGGGCCAGGCCTTCGACGATGGCCGTCTTGCCCACGCCAGGCTCACCGATCAGCACCGGATTGTTCTTGCTGCGGCGCTGCAGCACCTGGATGGTGCGGCGGATCTCGTCATCGCGGCCAATGACCGGGTCAAGCTTGCCCAGCTTGGCGCGCTCGGTCAGGTCCAGCGTGTATTTCTTCAGGGCTTCGCGCTGGCTCTCGCCATCGGCACTGTCCATGGCCTGGCCGCCGCGCACGGCGTCGATCGCCGCTTCCAGCGCCTTGCGGCTCAGGCCGCCTTCCTTGACGATGCGGCCCGCCTCCCCCTTGTCATCGGTGAGCGCGAGCAAAAACAGCTCGCTGGCATAGAACTGGTCGCCACGCTTGATGGCCTCCTTCTCGGTGGCCTGCAGCACGCGCTGCAGATCGGGACCCACGGTGACCTGGTCCTGGCCTTGCACCTGCGGCAGGCGCTTGATCGCGTTTTCTGCCGCTGTGCTCATCGCCGTGGCATTGGCGCCTGCGCGCGCCAGCAGCGATTTGGGGCCATCGGGCTGGCGCAGCATGGCCGCCAGCACATGGACCGGTTCGATATAGGCATTGTCATTGCCCAGGGCCAACGATTGGGCGTCGGCCAGCGCTTCTTGAAATTTGGTTGTCAGTTTGTCGATTCGCATGAATGTTCCCACTCAACAATTGTTACTGGGGAATATTTTGCGCTGGACCTCGAATTTTCAAGAACCTCGCCGCACATATAGGTCGTGCCAGCGCACATCGCCAGATGCTGTACGCCTGCTCCTACGGCAGCAACGGTACCCATGGCGGCCCTGCTCCCCGCATCCATTGCAGCAGCAATGTGCCCCTAATTGCTTGCGCCCGGTCAAGACCGGCGCAAACAGGCCGGTCGCTGTCAGCGCTGGGGCCAACCCCAGCGCGCCATCGCGGCCTCATCGCTGACGCGGGCATCAACCCAGCGTGCGCCCTCGGGCGTGTCTTCCTTCTTCCAGAACGGCGCCTCGGTCTTGAGGTAGTCCATCAAGAACTCGCAGGCCTGGAAGCTCTCGCCCCGGTGCGCGGAGGAGACGGCAACCAGCACAATCTGGTCACCTGGCGCCAGCAGCCCCACGCGGTGGATGACGCGGGCGCCAAAGATGTCAAAGCGCTGGCTGGCGGCCTCGACCATCTGGGCAATCGATTTTTCCGTCATGCCGGGGTAGTGCTCCAGCTCCATCGCCGCCACCTGGCTGCCGGCATTGCGGTCGCGCACGGTGCCGACAAAGCTGCAGACCGCGCCGATGCGGCCATCGGCGGCGCGCAGCAGCCGCAACTCCTCGCTCACATCAAAGTCAGCGGTCTGTACGGCGATATGGGTGTGCAGCATGGCAGCGTCTCGGCAAAAAAGGCAACAGGACCCAAGCCTAGCACGGCCATCCGGCGCCTTGCACAAACCAGCGCAGGCGACGGCCGCTTTGCGATTGCGGCACACTAATGCTTTTGCACCCGGCATGGCTTGGACAGATTCCCTGGTCCGCTCCCGGCCCGCCATGGTGCAAGGCCCGTTTTTTATTTGGATGGTTTCCATGCCCAGTCAGACCCTGCAGGCCCACGGCTTCCTGCTCTACCCCAATCCGCGCAACCAGCACCGTATCGTGTTCGAGCACCATGTGTTCGTGCCCTACCCTTACGCGATCATCGACATTCCCGCGATGGACCTGGTCGGCAAGACCAGCGTCTATGCCGCCTGCCGAGAGAGCGATCAGAAGATGGGCCAGGTCGTGACCTTCGAACTGCTGGAGGACGTGGCCCGTTTTGAAAAGCGTTTCACGCCCTGAGAACGCGCCGGCGCGCCCACCACCCACCACACGGACACCCATGCAAGACGGCAGCCAGATCTTTGTCCCTGATTCCTTCATCGCCCTGTTCCAGGGCCGCAACCAGCGCCTGCGCCAGCCGCTCGACGAGATCGCCCAGCGCTATGAGCTCTGCGAAGACCTGGCGCAGATGCTGGTCGAGCAGGCGCAGATCCTCTACCACCAAAGCGCGCCGTCCGAGAGCGCCATTTTGCAGACCATCTACAGCGGTCTGCAGACACCGGACGCCGGCATCAGCGCCGAGGAAGCCCGCTGGGTGGTACTGCGCCTGTCCGAACTGCTGGAATGGAAAGCGCCCGAGTTGCTGCTGCCCAGCCCCGCAGAAGATGGCGCTGCTTGAGGTTTCTTAACCGCCGGTCACCGGCGGAAAAAACGCCACCTCGGCACCCGCTTCCAGTACCGCGCTTTCGTCGCTGAGCACCTGGTTGACGGCGGTGCGCACGGCGCGCCCCCGGGCCAGGCAGCTGGCATAGGGCTCGCCCCGCGCCAGCAGGGCCTCGCGCAGCTCGGCGACGGTGCTGGCGCCGGTGACAAAGGCCTCGCTGCCGCTGCCAATGGCCTCGCGGATGCTTGCAAAATAGCGCAGCTGTACGGTTTTCATGGTCATCGCGTTCTCCCCGTGGGCAGGCCTGGGCTCAGCCCAGCAGCTGGGCAAAGGGCACAAAGCGCACCGTGTCGCCCTGCGCAATCGTCTGGCCGGGCGGGTTGTCGACCAGGCCATCGGCCCAGACGGCCGAGGTCAGCACGCCCGAGCCCTGGTTGGCAAACCGGTCCAGCCCCCCTTGCGCATTGATGCGCACCCGCAAGAACTCGCGGCGCTTGTCGGCACGTGGCCAGTCAAAGTCGGCGCGCATATCGATCGCCTGCGGCGCCAGCGCCTGCACACCCTGCAAGCGCAGCAGAAAAGGCCGCACCAGGAGCGCAAAGGTCACCAAGCTGGAGACCGGGTTGCCCGGCAGGCCGATGACATGGGTCTGGCCCACGCGTCCATACGCAAAGGGTTTGCCCGGCTTGATCGCGATCGCCCACAGATCGAGGCTGCCCAGCGCTTGCACGGCCGGCTTGACATGGTCTTCCTCACCAACGGACACGCCCCCGCTGGTCAGCACCAGGTCGCTGTGCTGCGCCGCATCCTGCAGCGCTGCCACCGTCGCCTCGTAGCTGTCGGGCACGATGCCCATGTCTCGCACTTCGCAGCCCAGGCGCTGCAGCATGGCACGTAAGAAGAAGCGGTTGCTGTTGTAGATGCTGCCGGCGGGCAGGTCCTGGGGTGCCACATCGCCGGGCATGACGAGCTCATCACCGGTGGAGAACAGGGCCACGCGCGGGCGGCGCGCCAGCGGCAAGCGGGCACAGCCCATGCTGGCGGCCAGGCCCAGCTCGGCAGGGCCCAGGCGCGTGCCGGCAGTCAGCACCGTGCTGCCCAGTTGCATGTCCTCGCCGCTTTTGCGGATGTTCTGCCCTGCTTTGACCGGCGCATGGATCTGCACCCGGCCATCGTCCAGCACGCTGCACTCTTCCTGCATCACCACCGCATCGGCGCCCTCTGGCACGGCCGCCCCGGTAAAGATACGGGCGGCGGTGCCGGCAGCCAGCGGCTGGCTGAGGCTGCCTGCCGCGATGCGCTGGCTGACCGGCAAGGCCTGTTCTGGCCCGCTCAGGTCGGCGGCGCGCAGCGCATAGCCATCCATCGCGCTGTTGTCGAAAGGCGGCACCTGCAGCGCAGCGACCAGGTCCTGCGCCAGCACGCGACCGTCGGCATCGAAGGTATTCAGCAGCTCATGGCCTTCCAGCGGCTGGGCATGCGCCAGCAGCTCGGCCAGCGCGGCATCGAGCGATTTCAACGGGGGACGGGGCTGGCTGTTCATCTCAATCATTCCTTGGGTTGGCGGCCGCCTTCAGGCAGGCCGAACATCGATACGGCCCGCTCAGCCGGCGCTATTGATCGCAAAGACACAGCGCGGCGTGTAGGCAAAGCGGTCGCGGTGTGCCAGCAGCCACTGTGCCACGGCGCCGGGCGCATCGCGGGGCAGCTGCGGCAAGGCCGTGGCGGGCAGCAGTTGCCGGGCCGCCGACAGCACCACGGCCTGCACGGCCGCATCCTGCGGGTAAAGCGGCGCCTTGCCACTGGCTTCCGGCGCATTGGCCAGCACTTCCAGCTTGGGCAGGTCACAGTCCTTGAAGCCTTCCACCAGCACCCAGTCCACCTGGCGGTCGAGCTGGGCGATCAGCGCATGCACATCGGGCTCCTGTGTCCGGGGCAGCTCGCGCATCAGCACCACGCGCTGGTCGGAGGCGGCCAGCACCTCGTAGGCGCCCGCCTGGCGGTGGCGCCAGGTGTCCTTGCCGGGCGTGTCGATGTCAAAGCGGTGGTGGGCATGCTTGATGACCGACACCCGCTGGCCCTGCGCGATCAGCACCGGGATGACCTGCTCGATCAAGGTCGTCTTGCCACTGCCGGAATAGCCCGCAAAACACACCACCTGCATACCGACCCTCCTTGATGATCCCACCGCCCGCCCGGCACCCAGGCACGCGGCGGCAGCAAAAGCGCAGCCTGCTCAGCGGCAGTGGTCCTGGATATAGGTCTTGACCTGGTCCACATCGGCAGGCATCACCACCACGCGCTTGGGCAGCGCTTCGATGCCGTCGAACTTGGCGGGGCGTTCGGGCAGGCGGCCCAGCGCCTCTTCGATGGTGGCGGCGAACTTGATCGGCAACGCAGTTTCCAGCACGATCATCGGCTCGGCCCCCAGGTGCTCACGCGCCACCTTCACGCCGTCGGCGGTGTGGGTGTCGATCATCTGGCCCAGGCGCTGGTAGGTGTCCTGGATGGTGGCCAGGCGGTCGGCATGGCTGCTCTTGCCGCTGACAAAGCCATAGCGGCCTGCCGCATCCTTGAAGGCCGGATCGGCCTGCAGGTCAAAGCGGCCCTCTTGGGCCACGCCTTGCGAGAACAGCTGCTGCAGGCGGGCGCCATCGCGGCCGACCAGGTCGAACACAAAGCGCTCGAAGTTGCTGGCCTTGGAGATGTCCATCGACGGGCTGGAGGTCTCGAAGGTGTGGGCAGCGCCTCGCACCTGGTAGACACCGGTGCGGAAGAATTCGTCCAAAACGTCGTTTTCGTTGGTGGCCACCACCAGCTTGGCAATCGGCAGGCCCATCTGGCGCGCCACATGGCCGGCGCAGACATTGCCGAAATTGCCGCTCGGCACCGTGAAGCTCACCTTCTCGCTGTTCTGGGTGGTGACCTGCAGGTAGCCGGCAAAGTAGTAGACCACCTGGGCCAGCAGGCGCGCCCAGTTGATCGAGTTGACGGTGCCGATCTTGTACTGCGCCTTGAAGGCGTGGTCATTGCTGACCGCCTTGACGATGTCCTGGCAGTCGTCAAACACGCCTTCGATGGCGATGTTGTGGATGTTCTCGTCCTGCAGGCTGAACATCTGTGCCTGCTGGAAGGGGCTCATGCGGCCGTGCGGGCTGGTCATGAACACACGCACGCCCTTTTTGCCGCGCATCGCGTATTCCGCCGCGCTGCCGGTGTCGCCACTGGTGGCACCCAGAATATTGAGCTCTTCGCCACGGCGCGCCAGTTCGTACTCGAACAGGTTGCCCAGCAGCTGCATGGCCATGTCCTTGAAGGCCAAGGTGGGCCCATTGGAGAGCGCCTCGATCATCAGCTGGCCTTCGAGCTGGCGCACCGGCACAATCGCCGCCGTGCCGAACACCGCTTCGGTATAGGTCTTGTTGCACAGCGCGCGCAGGTCCTCGGCCGGGATGTCGTCGATGTACAGCGACAGGATCTCAAACGCCAGCGCGGCATAGCCTTTGTTCTGCAGCGTCTCGCGCAGCGCCGTCAGCTTGGCATCGTCAATCTGCGGGTACTGCACCGGCATGTACAGACCGCCATCGGGCGCCAGGCCCTCGAGCAAAATGTCGCAAAAACGTTTTTGTTCGGCATGGCCGCGCGTGGAGAGATACAGCATGGAGGGTGCGATATAAGTGGACACAGCCCGCTCGCGGGCAAGGAGCAACCACCTATTATCCTGCAGTCGCCAGTACCGGCACAGCTTGCGCAGGAATGTGGGCCACTGCAGCGCGGAGCAGCGGCCAGGCTGCGATCCTGATGGCAGCCGCCGGCATAAAAAACCCCGGACAAGGTCCGGGGCCTGGCTCGGTGGTGGCGCAGCCGTCAGGGATGCGCTGCACAACCCTCGCCCAATGGGCTGGACGCGGATCGACCGAGTCCGTTTTCTGACCATGGCGGGGCGTCTTGCAGATTCCTAGACCCGCTCACCCATGCGCGCCAGCTCCTGGCGGGCGTAGTAGGCGCGCCACTGGTTCACCAGCAGCTCGGCAAAAGCCTGGTTCTTCATCTTCTTGACGCCCTTGAGCATCACCACGACCCGCTGCTTTTTCTTCTGGAACTGGGCGCGGCGCTTGCCCACACCCATGGCAGGCGGCTGCACTCCGGGCTCCAGGGCCATGATGACGGTGAGCATATGGTTGGCCTGGTTGAACTGAAAGTCATCGATCGCCGACCAAGGCAGCAACTGCTGCGCGTTGAAAAGGCGCACACCTGCGGGCTGCAGCACCATCGCCGGGCTCTGGCCATCGCGCCAGAACAGCCGCGCGACCCACAGGCAGACAACACCACCGGCCAGCACCCCGGCACCAATGGCGGTATGCAGGCCCGCGATGAACAAGGCCACCGCCCCGCCAAAGCAGGCCAGGGCCAGAAAGCAGAACAAACCCATCATGAAGACCGAGCGCTCATGGATCACCGTCTCGGGCGTCGCCAGGGCCGCGATCTCGCGCAGCTCCACCAGCTTGGCGCTGCGGTTGGCCGCTGCCGCACTGCTGAGCTCATTTTGCAATGCGGCATTCATATCGACCACGGCAGCGGGCGCCACCGCGCCGGCCAAGGTGCGGCTGCCAGCCGCAGGCGCGCCCTGCTCCAGCCCAAACTCCTGCAGCAGCGGGCTGCCCTGGGCGTCCATCGCGCGGGCCAGCAGCTCGGGGCTGACGGGCACTCCCAGCGCCGCCAGGCGCTCGGCCAACTCGGGATGGGTGTCGGTAGGGTGGGCCTGGCGCTGGTCCAGGTGCTCGCTGGGGTCGGTCATGCCCTTGGCAGCGACCAGCTGGCGCACATGGCCTAGCACGCCGCCTTCGACCGTCTCACCCCGGTCCCAATTGGCCTGCAACGCCTCCTCCACCAGCGGAGCCAGTGCGCTGATGCGCAGCAGCGATGAGGCAACGGCCTGCGGGCTGACTACCTGCGCCCCCACGGCATCGGCGGCCAGCTCGCGCTTGCGGCTCCAGTAGCGCACCGCTTCGTGGAAGCTGTCCAGAAACATCTCGCCAAACAAGGTGGCAGGCCGGCGCAGGATGTCCATCCAGGACTCCTCATAACGCTCGCCGCCACTGATGGCCACCAGGTGGTGGATGGTGGCGCTGTAGATTGGCGAGAAGCGCTGGCTGTAGAGCGTGTCTTCGCCGATGAAGTGACCCAGTTCGTGGCCGATCACCGCCGCAACTTCGCCGGCATTGAGAAAGGCCAGGTACGGCAACGGCAAATACAACACCCGCCCCTGGGGCAGCAAGGCGCCGCTGGCCAGTTGCACCGGATGCTCGGTCACAAAAAAGCCCTCGTTCAAACCCACCACCAAGGTATCGGGCAGGCCTGCGCCGGTCTTGGCCGCCACGCTGTCGACAAAGGCCCACAGCTCGGGCGCCTGCTGGCGGCTGACGGTCTGGCCCATCACGTCGATGGGCTCGTTCTCCAGCGGCTTGCGCGATGCCTTCCAGACATCGACCAGCACCTTGCAGCCCGAGTACAGCAGGAACAGCGCCAGGCCGCCGAGGATGAACATCAGCTTCATGTCACCCTTGCTGTAGTTGCGGTGGCGCAGGATGGGCATCATCTCGTAGACCAGCAGCGGGATGGCTGCACCAAACAGCAGCAGCACCATGACCACCATATAGGTAGGCAGGAGCTTGCGGCCCTTCTGGAACGTGGCGAGCAGCTGCTCGCGCGACTGCATCGCCTTGGCGCCCATGCCCCGCTGGTAGACCATGCCCAGTGCCGACCACAGCAGCGCCAACACGCTGAACGCGATGGTGCAGCCCGCCAGCACCGGCTGCAAGTTACGGGTAGTGACATTCAAACCCTGGTTTTGCAGGTCCTTGATCGCCATCAGGTAGTCGTTCTTCACCTTCCAGACCGGGTGCTCCTTGCCCTCACTGTCCCGCACCGTTGCGCGGCGCCCCGGTTTTTCGGCCTCGATCGCCTCGAGCTGGCGCACCACCTGCTGGTACTCGGCGATCTGCGCGCCCACATCGGAGACCGGCGTATCCGCCCGCGACCACTGCCAGATGCCGATGGCCAGCATCAGCAACGGAATCCCGAACAACACCCCCCAGCGCTTGGCAAGCGCCATCCATTTCTTGTCGGTCTCCGACATAGTGCAACTTCCTTTTGTTATCGATGGACAGCGTCTGCGGGACCGGGCCCGAGGCACTGCATTTGTGAGCGGCAATTATTTATAAAAATAATGATGTAAACAAACCGACAAGTAACAGAATGATGCGCGTCCCGCTACGGCAGCGGGAGGCAGAAAAAAGAGAACCGCCAGGGCCGGAGAGGCCACAGGCGGTTCAGGGAGCGGCAGACGCGAGGCCTTGCGGCCGCAGCGTCGCACTGCAGGTCTAGTTCAACTCTTCCTTGCGGATACGGGTGATCGGCGCCAGCACGGTCGGCAGGCCCTGGATTTGTGCCAGCGCCTTGTCCATGTCGCCTTCGCGCGTCTCGTGCGTCAGGATGATCAGGTCGGTCTGGGTCGAGCCCTCACCACCGATTTCATCGGCTTCGCGCTGCAGCACGGCATCGATGCTGATGCCCGCACCCGCCAGCAGGCCGGTGACCTTGGCCAGCACGCCCGCCTCATCGGCAACCCGCATGCGCAGGTAGTAGCTGGTGGTGATGTCGGCCATCGGCAGCACCGGCAGCTCCTGGCCCGCTTCGCGCAGGGTGCTGCTCTGGAAGGCCAGCGGCGGCACGCGGTGGGCCACATCGGCGCCTTCCAGGCGGGCGATGTCGACCAGGTCGGCAATCACGGCCGAGGCGGTGGGCTCGGAGCCCGCGCCCTTGCCGTAGTACAGGGTCGTGCCGACGGCATCGCCATGCACCACCACCGCATTCATCGCGCCTTCGACGTTGGCAATCAGGCGCTTGGCGGGCACCAGCGACGGATGCACGCGCAGCTCGATACCCTTGTCGGTGCGCTTGGTGATGCCCAGAAGCTTGATGCGGTAGCCCAGCTGCTCGGCGTAGCGGATATCGATCGACGACAGCTTGGTGATGCCCTCGACGTAGGCCTTGTCGAATTGCACGGGCACACCAAAGGCGATGGCGCTCATCAACGTGGCCTTGTGGGCCGCATCGACGCCTTCGATATCGAAGGTCGGGTCGGCTTCGGCATAGCCCAGGCGTTGCGCTTCTTTCAGCACCACGTCAAAGTCCAGGCCCTTGTCGCGCATCTCGGACAGGATGAAGTTGGTGGTGCCGTTGATGATGCCGGCGATCCACTGGATCTGGTTGGCGGTCAGGCCTTCGCGCAGCGCCTTGATGATCGGGATGCCGCCTGCCACGGCCGCTTCGTAGGCGACCATCACGCCCTTGTCGGCGGCAGCCTTGAAAATCTCGGAGCCATGCACCGCCAGCAAGGCCTTGTTGGCCGTCACCACATGCTTGCCAGCGGCAATCGCCTCCAGCACCAGCGTCTTGGCCACGCCGTAGCCGCCGATCAACTCGATGACCACATCGATATCGGGATGGGCGATGACCTCGCGGGCGTCCTTGACCACGGCCACCTGGTCACCCACCACGGCACGGGCACGGGTTTCGTCCAGGTCGGCCACCATGGTCACGGCAATATCGCGGCCCGCGCGGCGGCGAATTTCGTCATGGTTACGTTGCAACACGTTGAACACACCGCTACCGACGGTGCCGATGCCCAACAAGCCTACTTGGATCGGTTTCATAAATTCTCTTGGATACGTTGAATAACCAACAAGGCGCCCAGCAGGACGCCCGTTGTTGTCAGACAGGGAAGGGGTCGACTCAGGCGGCGGATTTTTCTGCCTTGGTCTTGACCAGCTTGATATCGGCCTTATGGGCCTGCGCCAGCTGATCGGTTCCATGGCGAAGGCGGTACTTGGCCAGGAACGCGGCCAGGCGGTTGATCGCTTCGCGCAGGTCCGCCTCATGGGGCAGGAACACGATGCGGAAGTGGTCAGGCCGTGGCCAGTTGAAGCCGGTGCCCTGGACCAGCATCACGCGGGTCTCCTTGAGCACCTGCAGGAAAAACTCCTGGTCGTCCTCGATCGGGTAGATCGCAGGGTCGAGCTTGGGGAACATGTACAGCGCGCCCTGGGGCTTGACACAGCTGACACCGGGGATGGCATTGATCAGCTCCCAGGCCAGGTCGCGCTGCTTGCGCAGGCGGCCGCCCTCCTGCACCAGCTCGTCGATGCTCTGGTGCCCGCCCAGCGCGGTCTGCACGGCCCACTGGCCCGGCACATTGGCGCACAGGCGCATGTTCGAGAGCATGTTCAGGCCCTCGATATAGTCGGCAGCACCACTCTTGTCGCCGGAGATCACCATCCAGCCGGCGCGGTAGCCGCAGCTGCGGTAGGCCTTGGACAGCGAATTGAAGGTGATGGTCAGCACATCCTGCGACAGCGAGGCCATCGGCGTGTGCTTGGCGTCTTCGTACAGCACCTTGTCATAGACCTCATCGGCAAAGATGACCAGGCCATGCTCACGCGCGATCTGCACGATGTCGCGCAGCAGTGCGTCGGAGTACAGCGCGCCCGTGGGGTTGTTGGGGTTGATGACGACGATGCCCTTGGTGCGGGGCGTGATCTTGGCGCGGATGTCCGCCAGGTTGGGCATCCAGCCGTTTTCTTCGTCGCACATGTAGTGCACCGGCGTGCCGCCGGACAGGCTGGTGGCAGCGGTCCACAGCGGGTAATCAGGGGCCGGCAGCAGCATTTCGTCGCCGGTATCGAGCAAGGCATTGGTGGCCAGGCTGATCAGCTCAGACGCGCCATTGCCCAGGTAGATGTCGTCCAGACCCACACCCTTGATGCCCAGGCGCTGGGTTTCGTGCATCACCGCCTTGCGCGCCGCAAAGATGCCCTTGCTGTCTGAGTAGCCTGCCGAATTGGGCAGGTTGCGGATCATGTCCTGCTGCACCTCTTCAGGGGCATCGAAGCCGAACACCGCCAGGTTGCCGATGTTGAGCTTGGTGATCTTCTGTCCTTCGTCCTCCATCCGCTTCGCCGCGTCCATGATCGGCCCTCGAATGTCGTAACACACATTGGCCAGCTTGGCGGATTTTTGAATCGTCTTCATGACAGAAACCACTACCTCTGAAAACAAGGGATTGCAGCCGGTGGGCAACCATGCCAACACCTCGAACCCACAATCCAACTAGGTGAAAACTATAATTTGACCACAGATCCTTGCGTTGATCGCCCTGTAGTGGCTCCCTGTGCCTGCCGCAGCGCGCCCTGCCCCGTGTTTGCCCCCTGTTTGCCGAAAGCCCGCGCCATGAAGTTCCAGCCCGACAAATCCGACACCTTGACCATCACAGGCTACGGCCCGGGCTGGCTGGCGGTGGACAAGCAGTCCTACACGCACAGCCTCGTCGTCAGCTCCAGCGGGAGCCTGCAACCCTGGGACTGCACACGCTTCGAAGACCTGGGGCCTGCCCATTTCGCCCAGCTCGCAGAAGCCGATGTGGAAACGATCATTTTCGGCAGTGGCAATCGGTTACGTTTTCCTTCGCCGGCTTGGCTGGCTCCGCTGATTGCAAAACGTATCGGCTTCGAGACGATGGATACGCCCGCTGCGTGCCGTACCTACAACGTATTGGCGGGCGAAGGACGCAAGGTGTTACTAGCCGCCCTTGTAGAGGCGCCTGCGCTATAACCACAATCGATAGCCTGTGTTTATCAAGGGGGCTCGATAAATATTTCGATTCGGGTTAAAATACTCGCTTGCGGCCGCGGGCCTGAATAACAACTAGATGAATACTTTGATTCCTGCGGCCTTTTTGCGATTACTCCGGAGAAAATAGAGAGCTATGGCTGTTGTTGTCAACAAACCCTTGCCAGAATTTGAAGCACAAGCGACCGGAGGCCTGAAGGTCTCCAACACGTCGCATCAGGGGCAAATTCTGGTGCTGTACTTCTACCCCAAGGATAACACCCCCGGTTGCACCACCGAAGCCATGCAGTTCCGCGACAAGTACGCGGACTTCGTCAAGGCCGGTGCAGCCGTCTTCGGCGTGTCGCGCGACAACATGAAGTCGCACGACGACTTCAAGGAGAAGCTCGAGCTGCCGTTCGAGCTGATCGCTGATACCGAAGAAAAGCTGTGCCACATGTTCGGCGTCGTCAAGAACAAGATCATGTACGGCAAGAAGGTCAAGGGCATCGAACGCTCGACCTTCCTAGTCGGCCCTGATGGCCTGCTGGTGCAGGAATGGCGCGGTCTGAAGGTACTGGGCCACGTCGAAGAAGTGCTCAAGGCCGTCAAATCGATGAAGGCTGCGCAAAAGAAGGCTGCCTAAGTCCTTCTGCCAGTCAGAACCAGTGCGGCGGCGCGCGATCTGCGGATGCGCGCCGTTGCTGTTTCCGTCTTTCTGGCCGGGTGCCGCAATCGCTGACGGCGATTGCTGGTTCCGAGACGTCCAGAATGTGCATAATGGGCTCCATATGTATGTGAGTCCGGATTGTTCTGTCATCCCCCATGAAAAAGGCTGTCTTGCTTGCGAGATGGCCTTTTTTGCATCCGGGTGGCAGGCGTTCGGAGTGAGTTCGCCCATTTGGCGAGTGTTTAGATAAAGGCCCCGAGCTCCATGCCCTTGCCTCCCGCACCTACCCGCCGTGGCAGCCAGCTTGCCGCTGGTGACTTTTCCGCCAAGACCAACGCCAAATCCCGTGCATCCGCCGCCGCTGCGCGCGATGAACAAGACGACGATCTTTTTGACCTGGACCCGGCGCCCGCCGCCGTGGCCCCTGCGCCCGCACCCCGCCGCGCACAAGCCGCTGCCGCGCCCAAGGCCGGCAGCCGCAGCAAGAAAGGGGCGGCCGCCGCTGCCCCGGTGCATGCCCCTGCGCCGGTGGCCGCAAACGCCAAGGCGCCAGCTGCCGCCAAGCCTGCGCAAGCTGCGCGCAGCCCTGCCGTGGCGGAATCCAGCCCCGTGCCGGCCAGCAAGCCTGCCAAGGCCGCCAAGCCGCGCAGCGACAAGGCCAAGCTTTTCGTGCTCGACACCAATGTGCTGCTGCATGACCCCAGCAGCCTGTTCCGCTTTGAAGAGCACGACATCTACCTGCCAATGATCGTGCTCGAAGAGCTCGATGGCCACAAGAAGGGCATGACCGAAGTGGCCCGCAATGGCCGCCAGGCCAGCCGCACGCTCGATGCGCTGGTCGCCAGCCAGGAGGCCCATCTGGCCCAGGGCATTCGCCTCGATGCCACCGGCCAGAAGGGCGCCAGCGGCTGCCTGTTCTTCCAGACCGAGCCGCTGACTTACCAACTGCCCGAGAGCCTGCCCCAGGGCAAGGCAGACAACCAGATCCTCGGCGTCGTGGAGGCACTGCGCCAGCGCCATCCGGACCGCCCTGTGGTGCTCGTCTCCAAGGACATCAACATGCGCGTCAAGGCGCGTGCGCTGGGCCTGGAGGCAGAGGACTACCAGAACGACAAGACCTTGGAAGACGGCGACCTGCTCTACACCGGCATGCTGCAGCTGCCGCTGGATTTCTGGGCCAAGGTCGGCAAGAAGGTCGAGAGCTGGCAATCGGGCGCTTCCACCTGCTACCGCATCAGCGGCGCCATCACCCAGCAGTTGCACATCAACCAGTTCGTCTACTACGAGGCACCCGGCGAGAACAGCCTGTTCGCCCGTGTGATCGAGATCCGCGACAAGACCGCAGTGCTGGAGACCTTGAAGGACTACGGCCACCAGAAGAACAATGTGTGGGGCGTGACCACACGCAACCGCGAGCAGAACTTCGCGATGAACCTGCTGATGGACCCGGATGTGGACTTTGTCACGCTGGCCGGTACGGCGGGTACCGGCAAGACCTTGATGGCCTTGGCCGCAGGTCTGAACCAGGTACTGGACGAGCGCCGCTACACCGAGATCATCATGACCCGTGCCACTGTCAGCGTGGGCGAGGACATCGGCTTTCTGCCAGGCACCGAAGAAGAGAAGATGGGCCCCTGGATGGGCGCGCTGGACGACAACCTGGAGTTCCTGGCCAAGGGCGACGGCGGCAACCCGGGTGAGTGGGGGCGCTCTGCCACCAATGACCTGATCCGCAGCCGCATCAAGATCAAGAGCATGAACTTCATGCGCGGTCGTACCTTCCTGAACAAGTACGTGATCATCGACGAGGCACAGAACCTGACACCCAAGCAGATGAAGACCTTGATCACCCGAGCCGGCCCCGGCACCAAGATCATCTGCATGGGCAATCTGGCGCAGATCGATACGCCCTACCTGACCGAAGGCTCCTCGGGCCTCACCTATGTGGTGGACCGCTTCAAGGGCTGGCCCCACAGCGGCCACATCACCTTGGCACGCGGTGAGCGCTCGCGCCTGGCCGACTTTGCCAGCGATGTGCTGTAAGCCTATCTAAGCTGCAGCGGAGGCGTCACAGTCTCCGCCAACGCCCAGGCCAAAAGCCCAACAAAAAGGCACCGAGTTTTAGCTCGGTGCCTTTTTTTGTGCGTTCGGCCGGCGCTTAAACGCCAGTGCCGCGGATCTGGTCCAGGCTGCGGGCCGGAGTGATGGCCTGCGGATCGAGCTTGCAGTGCAGGATCACCGGCAGCTGGTGCGCATCCGCCCAACTGCGCATGGCAGCCAGCGCAGGTGCAAAGTCTTCGGTCTTCTCGACCAGGGCCGCATTGCCGCCAAAGGCCTTGGCATAGGCGACAAAGTCGGGGTTGCGCAGCTCGGTCGCGCTGACCCGGTTCGGATAGTCGCGCTCCTGGTGCATGCGGATGGTGCCGTACATGCCGTTGTCGATCAGCAGCACAATGACGGGCAGCTGGTACTGCACGGCGGTTGCAAACTCCTGGCCATGCATCAGAAAGTCGCCATCGCCGGCAATGCAGACGACACTGCGCTGCTTGTTCAGCCGTTTGGCGCCCACAGCGGCCGGCAGACCATAGCCCATGCTGCCGCTGGTGGGGGCCAGCTGGCTGCCGTAGTGGGTAAACGGCCAGAAGCGGTGCACCCAGGTGGCAAAGTTGCCAGCGCCATTGCACCAGACCGTATCGGCCGGCAGCACCTCGCGCAGATGGGCCATCAGCTGGCCCATCTGCAGCGCGCCGGGCACCTGGATCGGCGCGGGGTTGCTCCAGGCCAGGTAGTCGGCATGGGCCTGCTGCACCAGCGCCTGGCGCTCGGCGCGCGGGGCAGCGGCGGGCTGGCGTGCCAGCGCCGCGCAGAAGGAGTCGGGCGCGGCCACGACCGCCTGGTCGGCCTGGTAGACCCGGCCCAGCTCGTCCGGATCCGGATGCACATGGATGAGCCGCTGGCCGCTGCTGGCCGGAATGCCCAGCAGGCTGTAGCCCTGCGATGGCACCTCGGACATGCGCCCGCCCAGCAGCAGCACCAGATCGGCCTTCTTGACGCGCTCGATCAGCTTGGGATTGACGCCCAGGCCCACATCACCGGCATAGTTGCCGTGCAGCGCGGGAAACACCATCTGGCGGCGGAACGAGCAGGCCACCGGCACCGCATGGGCCGCGGCAAAGGCGGCGATATCCGCATGGGCCTGCGCGCTCCAGCGTGAGCCACCGGCAATGATGATGGGGTTGTGCGCAGCGGCCAGCTGGGCCACCACGGCGGCCACATCGGCATCGGCGGCGTGCGCGGGCGCGGGCTGGTAGCGGCGGGCATCGGGCACCATGACGGCATCGCGCAGCATGTCCTCGGGCAGCGCAATCACCACCGGGCCGGGGCGGCCGCTGGTGGCCACCGCAAACGCGCGGGCAATGGTCTCGGGGATGCGCGCCGCATCATCGATCTCGGTGGCCCACTTGACCATGCTGCCAAACACGGCGCGGTAGTCCAGCTCCTGGAAGGCCTCGCGCCCGCGCGCCGAGCGCTCGATCTGGCCAACGAAGAGGACCATTGGGGTCGAGTCCTGCATCGCGATATGCAGCCCGGCCGAGGCGTTCGTCGCGCCAGGCCCCCGCGTGACCATGCAGATCCCGGGCTGGCCGGTGAGCTTGCCTTGCGCTTCGGCCATCATCGCGGCGCCGCCTTCCTGGCGGCAGATCGTCGTTTCGATGGGCGCGTCATAGAGCGCATCGAGCACCGCCAGAAAGCTCTCGCCCGGCACCGTGAAAATCTGCTGCACGCCGTGGATCAGCAGCTGGTCCACCACCAGCTGGCCACCAGTGCGTGCTTGTTGCTTGTCTGCCATGTCTTGTCTCCTTGGTCTTGTCATCGATGCGCCAGAAGCGGGGGATTGGACCGCATCTGGCCTGGCTACACATTGCGCCAGCGCAGCAAAAGGCTGCGCAGCGCCGCAAAAAACGGCAGCATCGGATGCACCAAGGGCTGGCCTGCAGCAGTGGCAGGCCAGCCCTTGGCGGATGCTGGAGTGGTAGGAGGCAGGAGCGCCGAGCCCCTGTCTGGGCGGGAGGCCGCACCGGGCACAGGCATATCAGTGGCCTGCGCTGGCAGCACATACCCGGCGGCGCAGCGGCCGCCCCGGTTGGGAGCGCTGCCAGCCCGGGCAGCGGGCTGCATGCCCGCTGTGCCAGACGGCAGCTGCCCGCCCATCACACGTCAAAGCGTACGCCTTGCGCCAGTGGCAGCGCGCCACTGTAGTTGATGGTGTTGGTGGCACGGCGCATATAGCCCTTCCAGGCGTCCGAGCCGGATTCGCGGCCACCGCCGGTTTCCTTCTCGCCGCCGAAGGCGCCACCAATTTCCGCACCCGAGGTGCCGATATTGACGTTGGCAATGCCGCAGTCACTGCCGGCCGGCGACATGAAGCGCTCGGCGTCGCGCAGGTCGCTGGTGAAAATGGCCGACGACAGGCCCTGGGGCACGGCGTTCTGCACGGCGATCGCATCGTCGGCGCTGCCTTCGTAGGTGACGATGTAGAGGATGGGGGCGAAGGTTTCGTGCTCCATCACCTTGGTCTGCGCAGGCATCTTCACCAGCGCGGGACGCACGTAGTAGGCGTCCTGGCCCAGGTCTTCGCGCTCGCGCTGGCCGCCGATGACGGTGCCGCCCTCTTCCTTGGCCTGGGCCAGTGCGGCCTGCATGCCGTCGAACGAGGCCTTATCGATCAGCGGACCCACCAGGGTGCCGTCGGTCAGCGGGTCACCGACGGTGACGCTGCCATAGATCTTTTCCAGGCGGGCCACCAGCTGGTCGGCCACCGATTTGTGCACGATCAGGCGGCGCAATGTGGTGCAGCGCTGGCCAGCGGTACCCACCGCCGCAAAGGTGATGGCGCGGGCGGCCAGTTCCAGGTCGGCCGACGGTGTGACGATCATCGCGTTGTTGCCACCCAGCTCCAGGATGGAACGGCCAAAGCGCTCGGCGACCTTGACGCCGACCTGGCGGCCCATGCGGGTCGAACCGGTGGCGCTGACCACGGGCACCAGGGGGCTGTCCACCAGCACTTCGCCCACTTCACGGGCACCAATCAGCAGCTGGGCCAGGCCGGCCGGCACGGCGCCGGGCTGCTCCTGGTTGAAGGCGGCAATGGTCTGCTCCAGCAGGTGCTGGCAGGCCACGGCGGTCAGCGGGGTCTTCTCGGAAGGCTTCCAGACCACCGCGTCGCCGCAGACCAGCGCCAGCGCGCTGTTCCAGCACCAGACGGCCACCGGGAAGTTGAAGGCCGAGATGATGCCCACAACGCCCATCGGGTGCCAGGTTTCCATCATGCGGTGGCCGGGGCGCTCGCTGGCAATCGTCAGGCCATGGAGCTGGCGCGACAGGCCAACGGCAAAGTCGCAGATATCGATCATTTCCTGGACTTCGCCCAGGCCTTCGGAGGTGATCTTGCCCGCCTCGATCGACACCAGCGCGCCCAGCGCGGCCTTGTGCTGGCGCAGCGTCTGGCCAAAGCGGCGCACCAGCTCACCACGCACCGGTGCGGGCACGGTGCGCCACTGCAGGTAGGCCTGGTGGGCTGCGGCGATGGCGTCCTGCGCCTGCTGCGCGCTGTGGGCCTTCAACACAGCCAGGGTGGCGCCATCGGCAGGCGAGCGGCTGGTGATGTCCTGGCCTGCCAATGGCTTCAAGTCGAGCGCAAGCGCCTTCAGGATATCGTTCAAACGTTGGGTGGATTGCGTCATCGCTCGTCTTTCCTATTCACTATCACAACAGAAACTGTCCGGTCCACTCGGCGGGCCCGGACCATGATGGGGGGCGCTGCCCTGCAGCTTAAGGCGCGGCAGGCACAGACGCAGGCACAGCCCTTGGTACACCCCGCCGGTGACAGGGCTGCACATCGGGGCATGCGGCAGTCAGCAGGCACGGCGCGCGGGGCTGAAGTGCCGAACTTAAAAATACTATGTGAACTATCAGGAACAACAAAATGAGAAAATGGTGAGACATAGTGCGTTTTTTGAACAAAGTCTCCATCCATGCGCAACGCGATTCCCAATATCGGCCTGTTGATGGCTTTTGAAGCCTCGGCCCGGCACGGCAATTTCTCCCGCGCTGCCAATGAGTTAGCGTTGACCGCCAGTGCCGTCAGCCGCCATGTGGCGGCGCTGGAGGACCGGCTGGGCGTGCCGCTTTTTGTGCGCCACAAACGCCGCGTCATGCTGACGGATGCGGGTAAACGATATGCGCAGCGCGTGCGCGTGCACCTCAATGGTCTGGAGCGCGATACGCAAGAGATCGCCAACAGCCGCGCACAAGGCTATGCGATCCACCTGGCCGTCGTCTCCAGCTTTGCCACGCAGTGGCTGGTGCCGCGCCTGCCGGCCTTTGCGCAGCAGCACCCGGACATCCACGTCCACCTGTCGGTGCGCTCCGAGCCGTTTGCGTTCGAGGAAAGCGGCTTTGACGGCGCCATCTACTCGGGCGACGGCCTCTGGTCCAAGACCCAGGGCCAGCGCATTGCACGCGATGGTGCCTGCATCCCCATCTGCAGCCCCGCCTTTGCGGCGCAGCATGCGCTGGCCACGCAGGAGGACTGGCAGCAACTGGTGCACATCGGCCTGGAAAGCCGCCCCGCCGCCTGGCGCGACTGGTACAGCGGCCTGGGCTGGGATTACTCGGTACAGGCCTCGCGCGGTCCGCGCTATGAGCTGTTCTCGATGGTCATCATGGCCGCTGCCGCTGGCCTGGGCGTGGGCCTGGTGCCTGAGGTGCTGGTGCAAACCGCGCTGGACGCCGGCCAGGTGATTCCCGCCCATACCCAGACCTTGCCGGGCACGCAGAGCTACTGGTTCAGCTACCCGACCTACCGCGAGCCTTCGCCGGCGCTGCAGGCCTTCGAGCAGTGGGTGATCCAGCAAAGCCAGGGGCAGCAGGACTGAGCGCTGCGCCAGCCTGCCCGGCCCTGACCGGCATCAATAGTCGTCGCCGCCCACCGCCAGGTTTTCAAAGCGGGTCTGGTTCTTCTGGAAGAACAGCTTGACCGTGCCAGTCGGGCCGTTACGCTGCTTGCCGATGATGACCTCGGCCACATTGGGCTCGTTGCTCTCTTTGTTGTAGTAGTCGTCGCGGTAGATGAACATGATGATGTCCGCGTCCTGTTCGATGGCGCCCGATTCCCGCAAGTCGGACATCATCGGGCGCTTGTCGGTGCGCTGCTCCACCGAGCGGTTGAGCTGCGACAGCGCAATCACCGGGCATTGCAGCTCCTTGGCCAGCATCTTCAAACCCCGCGAGATTTCGCCCAGCTCGGTCGCCCGGTTGTCCGAGCTGGCCGCGGAGCCCGAGCCACTCATCAGCTGCAGGTAGTCGACGACGATCAGGCCGAGCTTGCCGCACTGGCGGGCCAGGCGGCGCGAGTTGGCACGCAGCTCCGACGGCGTCAGGCCCGGGGTCTCATCGATGTGCAGCGAGACGGTGCGCAGCCGCTCGATGGCCTCGGACAGCCGCGGCCACTCTTCATCGGTCAGCTTGCCGGTACGCAGATTGCCCTGGTTCACCCGGCCGATCGAGCCCACGATACGCACCGCCAATTGGGCGGCGCCCATTTCCATCGAGAAGATGGCCACCGGCAGGCCTTCGTTGAGCGCCACATGCTCGGCAATGTTCACCGCAAACGAGGTCTTGCCCATCGAAGGGCGCGCGGCCAGCACCACCAGGTCACCGGCCTGCAGGCCACTGGTCATGCGGTCCAGGTCGGCAAAGCCGGTGGGCACACCCGTCACGTCGACCGGGTTGTCCGCCATCTCCTGCACCCGGTCGAGCAAGTCCACGACCAGGTTGTCCAGCGACTGGAAGCCCTGCTTCATGCGCGAGCCTTCTTCGCCGATGGCAAAGATCTTCTGCTCGGCTTCGTCCAGAATGCGGTCCACCGTCTTGCCCTGCTGGTTGAAGGCATTGGTGGCGATCTCGTCGCTGGCGGTGACCAGCTTGCGCAGAATCGAGCGCTCGCGCACGATCTCGCCATAGCGGCGGATATTGGTGGCGCTGGGCACATACTGGGCCAGCTGGTTCAGGTAGGCCAGCCCGCCCACTTCCTCGGCCTTGCCGATGCTTTGCAGGTGCTCATAGACCGTGATCACATCGGCGGGCTTGCCGGCATTGATCATGCTGGCCATCGCCGCAAAGATCAGCTTGTGCTCATGGCGGTAGAAGTTGTCCTCGGCCAGCACATCGCCGACGCGGTCCCAGGCATTGTTGTCCAGCAGCAGGCCACCGAGCACGCTGGACTCCGATTCGATCGAATGCGGCGGTATGCGCAGCTGTGCCACCTGCTTGTCGGGGGTGATGAAGGCAGCGTCATCCAGGGGAGGAAAGGTCTCTGACATGGGGAATCCAAATGAGCAAACACCAGCTTGGCAGCCAGCAATCCACAAGAATAGCGCAGATGCCGCGCAAGGCTGGCAGCGGCGCGCAAAACCCGCATCCCGGCGAGACGCTGCGGCCGGGAACGAAAAAGCCGCCCGAAGGCGGCTTCCAACGCAAAGCGTGAGAAATTACACGTGTTCGCCGTAGACGGACACGGTCACTTCCACCACCACGTCGGTGTGCAGAGCCACTTCCACAGCGGTCTCGCTCACGGTCTTGATAGGACCGTTAGGCAGACGCACTTGCGACTTGACCACTTGGAAGCCCATCTTGCCCAGTTCATCAGCGATGTCGTGGTTGGTGACGGAGCCGAACAGACGGCCATCGACACCTGCCTTTTGGGTCAGCTTCACGGTCTGGCCGGCCAGCTTCTCGCCTTGGGCTTGTGCAGCAGCCAGCTTCTCAGCAGCAGCCTTTTCCAGCTCAGCGCGCTTGGCTTCGAACTCAGCCTTGGCAGCTTCGGTAGCGCGGCGTGCGCGGCCCGAAGGGATCAGGAAGTTACGTGCGTAGCCGTCCTTGACCTTGACGATTTCACCCAGGTTGCCCAGGTTCACGACCTTGTCGAGCAGAATGATTTGCATGTTCGTGCTCCTTAGATCTTGTGTTGGTCAGAGTAAGGAACCATGGCCAGGAAGCGAGCGCGCTTGATGGCAGTGTTCAACTGACGTTGGTAGATGGCACGGGTGCCGGTCAGACGTGCTGGGATGATCTTGCCGTTTTCAGCAACGAAGTCACGCAGGGTGTCGACATCCTTGTAGTCGATTTCTTCGACGCCAGCCACGGTGAAGCGGCAGAAACGCTTGCGCTTGAACAGCAGCGACTGGGTGTTGCGCTTTGGGCGCTTGTCTTTGTTGAATTTCTTGAACGTGGCCATTTTCGGACCTCTCAATAAGTATCTTGTTGAATATCCTGGATGTGCAGAACCAGCGATTTGCTGTTGCGCGGCGTGGCCAGAAAACCCTGGAATGTCCAGGTGCTCCCTACAGCCTGCCGAGCGATTCGCTCTGCCAGTGCACCAAAGGCAACCGCCTTGAGCACGGCATTGACTTGTCGGGGTTGGGCTGCTTCGGTCTGGGTGGAGCGGTGCTCCAGCACGACATCTACAGCAGGTAGCCCGGCCGGCGTGTATCGCAAAATCTTGATTTCAGCGATGACGGCGGTGACAAGTACGCGGTTCTCCACCTCCTGTGTGATTAACGCTCTGCAGCGGCGTGCTCAGCCTGGTTGGCCTTGCGCGCTTCTTCGCGTTCCACGGTCTTCATCATGGCGGAAGGAGCGGTTTCAGCCTTCTTCTTCTGCACAGTCAGTTGGCGCAGCACAGCGTCGTTGAACTTGAACGCGTGTTCCAGTTCAGCCATCACAGCCTGGTCGGCTTCGATATTCAGGCACAGATAGTGGGCCTTGGCCAGCTTGTTGATCATGTAGGCCAGTTGACGGCGGCCCCAGTCTTCAACGCGGTGGATCTTACCGCCGCCGGCGGTAATCATGCCTTTGTAACGCTCCAGCATAGCTGGAACTTGTTCGCTCTGATCGGGGTGGATCAGCAGCACGATCTCATAGTGACGCATGCAAACTCCTTGTGGATTGCGCCACCCGCTAGTGCACCTTTTCGCAAAGAACGCAGCACGGTGTGGCAAGGGAAACCAGGGATTATACAAACCAATTCAAAAACCGTCAAACATGGTTTATAAACACGGGCCCCGGCAGCCACCAAAGCACCCGGGAGCGAGGGCTCCGGCCCAAACCGCAAATAAGCCCCTTGAAAAGCAAGGAAATGCCCCCAGGTGCGGCCACAAGAGTCCTTTTTGTTAACGAAATACGAACAGCACCATGTCAGACAAGCTCCACCCCGAAGGCCAAAATCCCATGTCCGCCGAAGAGCTGGAAGCCGCTGCCGCTGCCAACCAGTCGCAACTGGAAGCAGAGCTGGCGGAGTTGAAGGCCAAGAATGCCGAACTGGCCGACCAGTACCTGCGCGCCAAGGCCGAAGTCGAGAACGCCCGCCGCCGCGCCGATGATGAAGTGGCCAAGGCCCGCAAGTTCGGCGTTGAAAGCTTTGCCGAAAGCCTGTTGCCGGTGATCGACAGCCTGGACGCCGCATTGGCGATCCAGAATGCCAGCCCCGAGCAACTGCGCGAAGGCTCGGATGCCACCTTGCGCCAGCTCGTCTCCGCGCTGGAACGCAACAAGGTGGTTGCCATCAACCCGGCGGCCGGCGACAAGTTCGACCCCCACCACCACCAGGCGATCTCTGCCGTCCCCGCGGCCCAGGATCCCAACACCGTGGTGGCGGTGCTGCAAAAGGGGTATGCCATTGCCGAGCGCGTGCTGCGTCCGGCCCTGGTGACCGTTGCCGCACCACAATAAAACGCACCTCCCGGCTTTTTTGCGTTGCGCACTTGAACAACACCAAAAAAGCCACAAATAACAGTCAATTAGGGCGCAACGCCGCCTCAAGAATACAGGAGTAGAGAAATGGGAAAGATTATCGGTATTGATTTGGGCACGACCAACAGCTGCGTGGCCGTGATGGAAGGCAACACCACCCGTGTGATCGAAAACAGCGAAGGTGCACGCACCACGCCGTCGATCGTTGCATACCAGGAAGACGGTGAAATCCTGGTGGGCGCTTCTGCCAAGCGCCAGGCCGTCACCAACCCCAAGAACACGATTTACGCTGCCAAGCGTCTGATCGGCCGCAAATTCGACGAGAAGGAAGTGCAAAAGGACATCGACCTGATGCCGTTCCAGATCGTCAAGGCCGACAACGGCGACGCCTGGGTACAAGTGCGCGACCAGAAGCTGGCCCCGCCACAGATCTCCGCAGAAGTGCTGCGTAAGATGAAGAAGACCGCCGAGGACTTCCTGGGCGAGCCCGTCACCGAAGCTGTGATCACCGTGCCTGCGTACTTCAACGACGCACAGCGCCAGGCCACCAAGGACGCTGGCCGCATCGCCGGTCTGGAAGTCAAGCGCATCATCAACGAGCCTACCGCTGCAGCCCTGGCCTTCGGCCTGGACAAGGGCGGCAAGGGTGACCGCAAGATCGCCGTGTATGACCTGGGCGGCGGTACCTTTGACGTGTCCATCATCGAAATTGCCGATGTGGACGGCGAAAAGCAGTTCGAAGTGCTGTCGACCAATGGCGACACCTTCCTGGGCGGCGAAGACTTCGACCAACGCGTGATCGAATACATCATTGCCGAGTTCAAGAAAGAGCAAGGCGTGGACCTGTCCAAGGACGTGCTGGCCCTGCAGCGCCTGAAGGAAGCGGCTGAAAAGGCCAAGATCGAGCTGTCGAGCTCGGCGGCGACCGACATCAACCTGCCCTACATCACTGCTGACGCGTCGGGTCCCAAGCACCTGAACATCAAGCTCACCCGCGCCAAGCTCGAAAGCCTGGTGGACGAGCTGATCGAGCGCACCATCGCCCCTTGCCGCACCGCGATCAAGGACGCTGGCATCGCTGTGTCCGATATCGACGACGTGATCCTGGTGGGCGGCATGAGCCGTATGCCCAAGGTGCAGGAGAAGGTCAAAGAATTCTTCGGCAAGGATCCCCGCAAGGACGTGAACCCTGACGAAGCCGTGGCCGTGGGCGCTGCCGTGCAGGGCCAGGTGCTGGGCGGTGACCGTTCCGACGTGCTGCTGCTGGACGTGACGCCACTGTCCCTGGGTATCGAAACCCTGGGCGGCGTGATGACCAAGATGATCACAAAGAACACGACGATCCCGACCAAGTTCGCGCAGACCTACTCGACCGCCGAGGACAACCAGCCTGCGGTGACCATCAAGGTGTTCCAGGGTGAGCGTGAAATCGCCAGCGCCAACAAGCTGCTGGGTGAGTTCAACCTCGAAGGCATCCCTGCTGCACCCCGTGGCACGCCACAGATCGAGGTGACCTTCGACATCGATGCCAACGGTATCTTGAACGTTTCTGCCAAGGACAAGGGCACCGGCAAGGAAAACAAGATCACCATCAAGGCCAGCTCCGGTCTGTCCGAGGACGAGATCCAGAAGATGGTCAAGGACGCCGAGCTGAACGCGGCCGACGACAAGAAGAAGCTGGAGCTGGTGCAGGCGCGCAACCAGGGCGAAGCTGCCGTGCACAGCGTCAAGAAGAGCCTGGGCGAGCATGGCGACAAGCTCGATGCCGCTGAGAAGTCGGCCATCGACACCGCAGTGCAGGCGCTGGAAGAAGCGCTGAAGACCGAGGACAAGGACGCCATCGAAGCCAAGACCACGGCCTTGATGACCGCCAGCCAGAAGCTGGGCGAGAAGGTGTATGCCGACGCCCAGGCCGCACAGGCGGGCGCCGCCGGTGCAGCAGCGGGTGGCGCAGCCGGTGCTGCGGCAGCCGATGACAATGTCGTCGATGCCGAAGTCAAGGAAGTGAAGAAGGACTAAACGCCTTCAGACGGGCCTGGAGCCAGCCGCTGCCAAGCACCCATGCCGGAGTTCGCATCGCCGCACTCCGGCATGGCTTTTCTGCAGCTTCGCTCTTTCCCCGGCCGCCCGCAACCGCGGCCGGGTCAACGCAGACCCCGTCTCTCATTCATGCAAGCATCCAAAGGCACACGATGACATCTACCACAGCACCTGCGACCGACGCACTGCATGTTGCAGAGCTCAGCCGTGTCAACCAGAAGATCACCGATGGCGCGGCAGACCTGCCCGCCGTCACGCTCAAGGACGGCAGCCGGGTGCAGACCGGCACCGTGGCCACGATGCTCTACAACATCGCTCTCTACAATGCCGGCGAGCGCGGTGCCGTCGAAGCAGAGCTGAAGATGGCGATCCCCACGCTGTTCAAGGTGGGGTTGTTTGAGCTATTTCCACCGCAGCAATGGATTGACGGCGACAATCCCGGCCGCAGCTTTGTGGGCACACATGCCCGGGCGTACCTGAACGCCGCTGGTTAATTACCCACAGAATTGAAGAACACCATGTCCAAACGCGATTACTACGAAGTCCTCGGCGTGAGCAAATCCGCCACGGAAGTCGACATCAAGACGGCCTACCGCAAGATGGCCATGAAATACCACCCCGACCGCAACCAGGGCGACAAGGCCAAGGAAGCGGAGGAAAAGTTCAAGGAGTGCAAAGAAGCCTACGAAATGCTCTCCGACAGCCAGAAGCGCAGTGCCTACGACCAGTACGGGCACGCCGGTGTCGACCCCAACATGCGTTCGGGCATGGGCGGCGAGGGCTTTGGTGGTTTTGCCGAATCGTTTGGCGACATCTTTGGCGAAATGTTCGGCGGCGGGCGCCGTGGTGGTGGAGGCCCCCAGGTCTACCGGGGCAACGACCTGTCCTACGCGATGGACATCAGCCTTGAAGAGGCGGCAGCGGGCAAGAACGCCCAGATCAAGATTCCTTCGTGGGACGAGTGCGACACCTGCCACGGCAGCGGCGCCAAGCCCGGCACCCAGGTCAAGACCTGCAGCACCTGCCACGGCAGCGGCCAGGTGCAGATGCGCCAGGGCTTTTTCGCGGTGCAGCAAACCTGCCCGCACTGCCGAGGCACCGGCAAGATCATTCCTGAGCCTTGCACCAGCTGCCACGGCCAGGGCCGCACCAAGTCGCAAAAGACCTTGGAAGTGAGCATCCCCGCCGGTATCGACGACGGCATGCGCATCCGCTCGACCGGCGATGGCGAACCCGGCCAGAATGGCGGCCCGCCCGGCGACCTGTACATCGAGATCCGCGTGCGCAAGCACGAGGTGTTCGAGCGCGATGGTGATGACCTGCACTGCGAGGTGCCCGTCAGCATGGTCACTGCCGCCTTGGGCGGCGAGATTGAAGTGCCCACCTTGAGCGGCAAGGCTGCGATCGACATCCCCGAGGGCACCCAGACCGGCAAGCAGTTCCGCCTGCGCGGCAAGGGCATCAAGGGCGTGCGCGCCAGCTACCCCGGTGACTTGTATGTGCACATCGTCGTCGAGACGCCCGTCAAGCTCACCGAGCACCAGCGCAAGCTGCTCAAGGAGCTCGATGAGTCGCTGAAAAAGGGCGGCGCCAAGCACACGCCCAATAACCAGTCCTGGGCCGACCGCCTGAAGAACCTGTTCACCTGATCAAGCAAAACGCCGCGTCTCTCCGATGCGGCGTCTCTTGTGCCAAGCACCAGCATGGCTGGTGCTTTTTTCATGGCCGCTGCGCTTCTTAGTCCTGGGTTGCTGCCTGGTTTGCAGCCTGCGCCCGGGCAGCGCTGCGGCGCATCCAGCGCCGGATGGCGAAGCGCAGCGGCAGCAGCACCACCAGGGCCAGCGCCAGCAACCAGGGCAGCGCTTGCGCGGCAGTCAGAATCAGTGACTGCACGCTGCGCGTCAGGCCATCCCAGCTGCGTTGCCAGGTTTGCTGCCAGGGGCTGTAGGTGCCACTGACGATGGCGCGTGCGGGCTGGAACCGCATCTGCACGAACTGCTTGGCCGTATCGCGCTGCAGCAGCGCACGGTGGGTGTTGGCCGCATCGATCTCGGCCTGCACCTGCGAGAGCGTATCGCGGATGGCCATCAGATCCTGCAGGCTGCGTTTGACATTCTTCTCCAGCATCAGCGCGCGCAGGCTGTCCCGGTATTCGGTGCGGTTCTTGATCTGCGCCTCTACATCCACGACTTCATAGGTCTTGTCCTCGGTCGTGGTCTGGTGGTTGAGCACCCGGGCGCCGGCGCCCAGCGACGAGGTCAGCGCGGCAAAATCCTGGGGGCTGACCCGCATCGCCAGCATGGCCTCGGCGGCCGACTGCGGGGTTTCGCGCCGCAGTTGCGAGCCCTCGACATAGCAGTCCAGCCGCTCGCAGCGCGCCTTGACCTCTTCCCACAACCCCGCCAGATCGGCAGCAGGCGTCTCCACCTGGATGCGGTGGCTGATCGCCAAAAAGCGCGCGCTGGGCGCGGCCGCACCGCCCTGCCCCATGGCCCTATCGGCGGCGGGCGCGGTCTCCATGCTCGCCATCTTGGCCATGGAGCGCGCTGCCATCGGCGCTGCCGGTGCAGGTGCAGCCGGCGCCGCCAGCTGCACTTCAGCGGGCGGCGCGCTCTGCCCGGCATCTGGCGAGCAGCCGGCCAGCAAGGCGGCCACCGCGATGGCAATGGCCGCCAGGCCACCAGAACGCGCATTGAACAGGCCAGAAGAAGGGGAGCGAGAAAACATCGGTCATTCCGTTTCTAGAGCATCGCTGCTTGCGATGTCTGCTCAATCGCTGTAGGCCTGCCGAATGGGGTCAAGGCTTTACAAAAACGAACATCTTCCGCGCCAGCTGGCGAAAAATCCTGGTTGGGGGCCTGGCTACGTTTTCATGCAAATGACACATCAGCCATCGTCATTCGCGATACCAGTTGCGCTATTTGCCTATAAAATGGCTGCTGATTTCTAAAAACACGATACCTCCCCGCCATGAAAAGCTCAGAGCGCAGTTTTGCGCGCCGCATTGACCTGACCTCGCTCCAGCTGTTTGTGGCGGTGTGCGAGCTGGGCAGCATTGGCCGGGCGGCGGAGCGGGAGTTCATTGCAGCGTCGGCTGTCAGCAAGCGGCTGTCGGACCTGGAAACGGCCGTCGACACCCAGCTGCTGTACCGCCACAGCCGTGGCGTCACCTTGACGCCGGCCGGAGAGAGCCTGCTGCACCATGCCCGCAATGTGCTGTTCGGGCTGGAGCGCATGCAAGGCGAGCTGAGTGAGTACGCCGATGGCGTGCGCGGCCATGTGCGCATCCATGCCAATATTTCCGCGATTGTGCAGTTTCTGCCAGAGGACCTGGGCCGCTTTGCGCGCGCACACAGCCAGATCAAGATCGACCTGCAGGAGCACCTGAGCGCGCAGGTGATCCAGGCCGTGCACGAAGGCACGGCCGATCTGGGCATCTGCAACCCCGATGCCGTCGCCAACACCGCCGAGCTTGATCTGCAGTCGCGCCCCTACCGCAGCGACCACCTGATGCTGGTCGTACCACTGGACCATGCGCTGGCCCAGCGCAACACGATCAGCTTTGAAGAAGCGCTGGAGTGGGACATCGTCGGCCTGCAATCGGGCAGCAGCATCAGCCAGGCAATGCGCACGGCATCGGCCCAGCTGCGCCGGCCACTGCGCCAGCGCATCCAGGTCACCAGCCTGGATGCCATGTGCCGCATGATCGACAACGGCCTGGGCATAGGCCTGCTGCCGGACCGCGCCTTTGCATTGATGCACGGCGTGGGCAACCTGCGCGGCATCCGCCTGGCCGACGCCTGGGCGCACCGCGAGCTGCGCCTGATGGCCCGCGATTTTGAGGCGCTGCCGGTGACTGCCCGCCTGCTGGTCGAGCACCTGAGCCCCCGGCCCGCCGACGCGACCCAGGCCGCCGAGCAGCAGGACGCCGACATGGCCGCACACCTGCAGACCTTTGCCCATCTCTGATATTTCGTATTAGCCCCTTGATGAGACCCTTGACCCAAAGAGAACCACGATGACCGGACGCACCCTCTACGACAAGATTTTTGACGAGCACACCATCCACACCGAAGAGGATGGCACCGCCGTGCTGTATATCGACCGCCATCTGGTGCACGAAGTCACCAGCCCCCAGGCGTTCGAAGGGCTGCGCATGGCGGGCCGCAAGCTCTGGCGTGTCAGCTCCGTGGTCGCCACCGCCGACCACAACACCCCCACCACCGGCTGGGAGCGCGGCTATGACGGCATCGAGGACCCGATCAGCAAGGAGCAGATCGTCACCTTGAACGACAACATCGGCGAATTCGGCGCAGCCGCCTTCTTCCCGTTCATGGACAAGGGCCAGGGCATCGTCCACGTGATGGGGCCCGAGCAAGGCGCCACCCTGCCCGGCATGACCGTCGTCTGCGGCGACAGCCACACCAGCACCCATGGCGCCTTCGGCGCGCTGGCCCACGGCATCGGCACCTCCGAGGTCGAGCACGTGATGGCCACCCAGACCCTGCTGGCCAAAAAGGCCAAGAACATGCTGATCAAGGTCGATGGCAAGGTCGCCCCCGGCGTGACCGCCAAGGACATTGTGCTGGCCATCATCGGTCGCATCGGCACCGCAGGCGGCACCGGCTACACGATCGAGTTCGCCGGCTCGGCCATCCGTGACCTGTCCATCGAAGGCCGCATGACGGTCTGCAACATGGCGATTGAAGCTGGTGCCCGCGCCGGCCTCGTGGCCGTGGACAGCAAGACCATCGACTACGTCAAGGGCCGCCCGCTGGCGCCCACCGGCGTGGAATGGGACCAGGCCGTCAGCTACTGGAAGACCTTGCACTCCGATGTCGATGCCAAGTTCGACACCGTGGTCACCTTGCGCGCCGAAGACATTGTTCCCCAGGTCACCTGGGGCACCAGCCCCGAGATGGTGCTGGGCGTCGATGCGACCGTGCCCGATCCAGACAAGGAAAAGGACCCGAACAAGCGCGGCGCCATCGAGCGGGCACTGACCTATATGAACCTGGAGCCAGGCAAGCCGATCAACGACATCTTCGTCGACAAGGTGTTCATCGGCAGCTGCACCAACAGCCGCATCGAGGACATGCGCGAAGCCGCAGCCGTCATCAAGAAGCTGGGCCAGAAAGTGGCCAAGAATGTGAAGCTCGCGATGGTGGTTCCCGGATCGGGCCTGGTCAAGGCCCAGGCCGAGGCCGAAGGCCTGGACCAGATCTTCACCGCCGCCGGTTTTGAGTGGCGCGAGCCCGGTTGCTCGATGTGCCTGGCGATGAACGCCGACCGCCTGGAGCCCGGCGAGCGCTGTGCATCGACCAGCAACCGCAACTTCGAAGGCCGCCAGGGCGCCGGTGGCCGCACCCATCTGGTCAGCCCCGCGATGGCTGCAGCCGCTGCGGTGCACGGCCACTTTGTGGATATCCGCCGTTTTGCATGACCCCAGGAGCCCTGCGATGAAAACCCGTTTTGCCTTCATCACCATCGTGCTCGCCGCGCTGCTGTCGGGCTGCAACACCGTCCACGGCATTGGCCAGGATGTGCAGGGGGCGGGCAACGCCATCTCTCGCGCAGCACGCTAAACCATCACTCATACCGCTGCCCGCGCTCAGTCCATGAATGCGAGCAGCCCAAAGGCTAGAACATGCAGAAATTCACCATCCACACCGGCCTCGTGGCACCCATGGACCGCGAGAACGTCGACACCGACGCCATCATTCCCAAGCAGTTTCTCAAGTCGATCAAGAAGACCGGCTTTGGCGTCAACGCCTTCGACGAATGGCGCTATCTGGACCAGCCCGGCCAGCCCGGCGTGCCCGAGTCCGCGCGCAAGCCCAACCCGGACTTCGTGCTCAACCAGCAGCGCTACCAGGGTGCCAGCATCCTGATCGCCCGCAAGAACTTTGGCTGCGGCTCCAGCCGTGAGCACGCCCCCTGGGCGCTGGACCAGTTCGGCTTCCGCGCCATTCTGGCGCCCAGCTTTGCCGACATCTTCTTCAACAACTGCTTCAAGAACGGCCTGCTGCCCATTGTGCTGCCCGAGGCCACGATCGACATGCTGTTCAACGAAGTCGCAGTGCACCCCGGCTACAGCCTGACCATCGACCTGGACCAGCAGGTCATCCTGCGTCCCGGCGGCGAAACCATCCCCTTCGATGTGATCGCCTTCCGCAAGTACTGCCTGCTCAACGGCTTTGACGACATTGGCCTGACCCTGCGCCACAAGGACAAGATCCAGGCCTATGAAGCCAACCGCCTCGCGACCAAGCCTTGGCTGGCGCACAGCCTGGTGCAAGCCAAGGCCTGAGCGCCGCGAGAGGCGGCTCACCGCCATCCCCGCTGCGCCCCACCGGGCGCGGCCCTGCCATCCTGACTGAGAAAAAACCATGAAAATCGCTGTATTGCCCGGAGACGGCATTGGTCCAGAAATCGTTGCAGAAGCCGTCAAGGTGCTCGACGCCCTGAAGCTGGACCTGCACCTGCAAAGCGCACCCGTCGGTGGCGCCGCCTACGAGGCCTCCGGCCACCCGCTGCCACCTGCCACGCTGGAGCTGGCCCAGGCATCGGACGCCATCCTGTTTGGCGCCGTGGGCGACTGGAAGTACGACACGCTGGAGCGCGCACTGCGCCCCGAGCAAGCGATTCTGGGCCTGCGCAAGGCACTGGGCCTGTTTGCCAACTTCCGCCCCGCGATCTGCTACAAGGAACTGACCCACGCCTCCAGCCTGAAGCCTGAGCTGGTGTCCGGCCTCGATATCCTGATCATCCGCGAGCTGACGGGCGACATCTACTTCGGCCAGCCACGCGGCCGCCGCAGCGCACCGGACGGCCACTTCCCCGGCGCCGAAGAAGCGTTCGACACGATGCGCTACACCCGCCCCGAGATCGAGCGCATCGGCCATGTGGCCTTCCAGGCCGCGCAAAAGCGCAGCAAGCGCGTGACCAGCGTCGACAAGGCCAATGTGCTGGAGACCTTCCAGCTGTGGAAGGACGTGATGACCGAAGTGGGCAAGCAGTACCCCGATGTGCAGTTGGACCACATGTATGTCGACAACGCCGCGATGCAGCTGGTCAAGGAACCCAAGCGTTTCGACGTCGTCGTCACCGGCAATATGTTTGGTGACATCCTGAGCGACGAAGCCTCGATGCTGACCGGCTCGATCGGCATGCTGCCCTCGGCCAGCCTCAACGACAAGAAGCAAGGCCTGTATGAGCCCAGCCACGGCTCGGCACCGGACATCGCCGGCAAGGGCGTCGCCAACCCGCTGGCCACCATCCTGTCGGCCGCGATGATGCTGCGCTTCAGCCTGGGCCAGGAAGCCGCTGCCCAGAAGATCGAGGCCGCTGTGCAAAAGGTGCTGGCCCAGGGCCTGCGCACGCCCGACATCTACAGCGAAGGCACGACCAAGGTCGGCACCCAGCAGATGGGCGATGCCGTGGTGGCCGCGCTGTAAGCAGCGGTCTTCAGCTTGCGTCTCTGACAGCGACCTGCGGGTCGCTTTTTTGCGCCGGCGCAAGAACGATCCGCATCCACCGCGCAAACCCCTGCCCCGATTCAGCAACAAAACGACGACAGAAGCACGGCTCGCTTTCGACTTTGGTCATTTCGACGAATTAAAAAACCATAAATGGTCGAAAAATAGTTTTTAACGTCATATATGCATGCGCTTCGATGCGCCAGCACTCGAAATTTATAAAATTTCTTGCACAGGTTTTAAAAATTGACGCTAGAATAGCTTCCCATGTCTGCGCACCGCCCTATTTCTTGGCTGAACACCATCACCCCCATTGAGGCGGGTATGGCTGCGCGCGCATACACATTCACAACCACCACGAAGATTACCGGCTGATCCAGCCTGGTTCGTCGTGCGCCTCCAACTGGCCGACGAGCCAGGCCCTCAGCCCCCGTGGCATTTCCTTTCGTTTAGGTAGACAAGGGCGTTTTATGAGCAAGCAATTGGTAGGTTTGGTGGGCTGGCGCGGCATGGTCGGCTCGGTGTTGATGGACCGCATGCAGGCCGAGGGTGACTTCGCGCTGATCGAGCCGGTGTTTTTCTCGACCTCCAACGCCGGTGGCAAGGCACCGGCGATGGCCACCGTGCACACCCAGCTCAAGGATGCCAATGACATCGCCGAGCTGTCCAAGTGCGACATCATCATCACCTGCCAAGGCGGCGACTACACCAAGGAAGTCTTCCCCAAGATCCGCGCTGCCGGCTGGAACGGCCACTGGATCGATGCCGCCTCGTCGCTGCGCATGCAAGACGACGCCGTCATCGTGCTGGACCCTGTCAATGACGCACTGATCCAGCGCAAGCTGGCCGCAGGCGGCAAGAACTGGATCGGCGGCAACTGCACCAACTCCATCTTGCTGATGGGCCTGTCGGGCCTGTTCAACGCCGGTCTGGTTGAATGGGTCTCGTCGATGACCTACCAGGCCGCGTCGGGCGGCGGTGCCAACCACATGCGCGAGCTGCTCAAGGGCATGGGCGTCGTGCATGCCGCCGTGGCCGATGAGCTGGCCACGCCCGCTTCGGCCATTCTGGACATCGACCGCAAGGTCGCGCAGACCATCCGCAGCGATGTGCCCACCGAATTCTTCGGCGCACCATTGGCCGGCGGCCTGATTCCCTGGATCGATGCCCAGCTCGACAACGGCCAGTCCAAGGAAGAGTGGAAGGGCCAGGCCGAGGTCAACAAGATCCTGGGCACCGATGCCACGATCCCCGTCGATGGCCTGTGCGTGCGCATTGGCGCGATGCGCTGCCACAGCCTGGCGCTGACCCTGAAGCTGAACAAGGACCTGCCGCTCGCCGAGATCGAAGCGCTGATCAAGGGCGGCAACGACTGGGTCAAATGGGTGCCCAACGAGCGTGCCGTGACGGTCAAGGAGCTGACCCCCGCAGCCGTGACCGGCGGCCTGGAAGTCGCTGTCGGCCGTGTGCGCAAGCTGAACATGGGCCCCGAGTACCTGTCGGCCTTTGTGATCGGCGACCAGCTGCTCTGGGGCGCTGCCGAGCCCCTGCGCCGCATGCTGCGCATCCTGCTCGCCGCTTGATGGCCGGCTGATTCCCCGCCAACCCACACCACACCTTCCGGATCTGCCCGATGCAGCCGGAAGGTGTTTTTTCTGGTGGTCTGGCTTAAGACCCAGGGATCGGGGTGTGCAGGCGCCGCCCTCTGAAAAGTTGCTCCAGCACAACATTCATGCAGGCCGGGGCCAGCCCAGGCTGCCTATCAAAAGGCAAGCCCGCTCCTTAACTTGTCACCCCAAGACATTACTGTTAAGGTTCTTTTTACTGATAATTACCGATTTCGCGTCTTAGGGGGAGGGCTTTCTCATGGGTACAAAAACAACCCCGCACGCTTCTACTATTCAATCAAATAGCACTATGCATCGCTGGAAAATCACTGCGCTTGCCGCCGCCATGGCAGCCTTTGGCCTGTACACAGGGGAAGCATCAGCACTCGCGCTGGGCAAGATCAATGTGAAATCTGCACTGGGCGAACCGCTGCGCGCGGAAATCGAAGTGCCGCAGATCACGGACGCCGAGGCCGACACCTTGCAGGTCAAGACGGCCTCGTCGGCCGTGTTCCGCACCCAGGGCATGGACTACTCAGGCACCGCCAGCGCCGTGCGCGCCCAGCTGCAGCGCCGCGCCAATGGCACGGCCGTCATCGTGCTGACTACCCAGCGCCCCGTCAACGACCCCTTTGTCGACTATGTGATCGACGCCAACTGGAACTCCGGCCAGGTGGTGCGCAGCTACACGATGCTGTTCGATCCACCCAACCTGCGCAAGTCTGAACCAGCCGTCACCGTGGCCCCGCAGCTCAGCGCTGCCGCCGCGCCAGCTGCCCGCCCGCCCACGCCTCCCGTGCGGGTGATCGAGGAGCCGCTGGCCTCTGCCACGCCAGCGCCTGCGGCGGCCGCACGCACCGCCGCCGCACCGCGCCCTGCGGCCCCGGCGCGCGCCAATGTTCCTGCCACCGCCAGCAACAATGCCGGCGGCGACTCCGTGCGCACCCAGCGGGGTGACACGCTAGGTCGCATTGCGGCCCAGAACAAGCCCGCCGATATCTCGCTGGACCAGATGCTGATTGCGGTGGTCCAAAGCAACCCCCATGCCTTTGTTGGCGGCAACGTCAACCGCATGAAGGCCGGCGTAACCCTGACGATGCCATCGGCCGAACAGGCCCGCGCCGTCTCGCCACGCCAGGCACGCCAGATGGTGGCCGCACAAAGCCGCGATTTCAACAGCTACCGCAGCCAGCTCGCCGCCAAGGCAGCACCGGCCCATGTCGCCACCGATACCCGTGCCGCCAGCGGCAAGGTGGAAGCCTCGGTCGACGACAAGAAGCCCCAGAGCGTGGCACCGGACCAGCTCAAGCTCAGCAAGGAAGCCGCCAAGGGCACCAAGTCCGCAGAAGCGAGCGTTGCCAGTGCCCAGCAGGCCAATGCCGCCCAGGAGCGCACCTCCGAGCTGAACAAGAACATCGAGGAGCTCAACAAGCTCAAGCAAGCCGCTGCAGGCTCTGCCGCCGCCGGGGCATCCGCTGCTGCGCCCGCAGACAGCAAGCCCGCCGGTACGGCGACTGTCCCTGCTGCGGGCACGACCGCTGCGGCTGCAGCGCCTGCTGCCACGCCTGCGGCTCCGGCCCCTGCTGCATCCGCGCCTGCACCGGGAGCACCGGCAGCACCTGCCACCCCAGCAGCCACCGCGCCCGCGCCTGCTGCGGCTGCCAGCGACTCTGCAGCGCCTGCACCGGCTCCTGCCCCTGTCCCCAAGCCCGCGCCTGCACCAGCACCTGCGCCCGTCGAAGAGCCCAGCTTTGTCGATGAGCTGCTGGACAACCCGCTGCTGCCAGCAGCGGGCGGCCTGGCCATCCTGGCGCTGCTGGGCGGCCTGTGGTACCGCAACAAAAAGCGCAAGGAAGGGGTCCATGCGGCCACCGATTCCGTGCTCGAGAGCAGCCTGGCCCAGGACTCGTTCTTTGGCGCCAGCGGCGGCCAGCACATCGACACCTCGGTAAGCGCGATGACCACCGGCAACTCCTCGCTCGCCTACACGCCCAGCCAGCTCGACGCTGGCGATGTGGACCCGGTGGCCGAGGCCGATGTCTATCTGGCCTATGGCCGTGATCTGCAGGCCGAGGAAATCCTCAAGGAAGCGCTGCGCACCAGCCCGACCCGCAGCGCCCTGCATGCAAAGCTGGCCGAGATCTATGCCAAGCGCAAGGACCGCCTGGCGCTGGAGAGCATTGCCAAGGATGCCCGCCAGATCACGGGTGGCGCCGGCCCTGACTGGCTGCGCATTGCCGCGCTCGGCCAGGAGCTGGACGCCGCCAACCCGGTCTACCAGAACAACACCGCTGCGGTGCCGTCTGCTACCGAGATCGCCACGCCTGCCGCACTGGCCGCCGCTGCCGCTGCTGCACGCGCCGAACCGATCCCGTTCGAGAACACGCTGCCACCCACTGCGATCGCACCGTCCAGCAGCCCTGCCAGCGCATTCAGCCCGTCCACCGGTCTGGATTTCGCGATGAGCAGCCAGCTGACCGAAACCCCGGATGCGGCCCCTCAGTTCCAGGCGGCGGCACCTGCAGCCCCGGTTGCAGCGCCTGCAGCCGATGCCGGTCTGGCCTTCGAGGCATTGGCGCCTGCCGCTGGCAAGCCCGCGCTGTCGATGGAAGACTTTGACCGCCAGCTGGCCGAAGCGCTGAGCATTCCGTCGGAGCTGTCGCCCAGCGCAAGCCACAGCGCCGCCCAGAGTCTGGAGACCCAGCCCGGCGCACTGGACTTCCAGCTGAGCGACTTCGACAGCCAGAGCACCGCGCAGATGCCCATCAGCGACAAGAGCATGCCGACGATGGACTTCGACATGACCTCACTGTCGCTGGATCTGCCCGGCTCCGGCGAGCCAGACCATACGCATCCGGTCACCTTGGCCGATGACATGGCCGGTCTGGAGATCGATGACAGCGACCCGCTGGCCACCAAGCTGACCCTGGCCCAGGAATTCCTGGCCATCGGTGACAAGGAAGGCGCCCGTTCGCTGGCCGAGGAAGTCATGGCTGAATCGTCCAGCGCCACGGTCAAGGCCCAGGCCCAGCGCCTGCTGGACCAAAGCCGCTGAGCGGCAGGCCCTCTCCGGCAAGCCCCGCTCTGCGGGGCTTTTTCATGGCCGGGTGCGCCAGCCGCTTTATGATGGCGCCATGCGAATCGCCCTGGGCATCACCTATAACGGACAGGCCTACCAGGGCTGGCAAAGCCAGCCCAGCGGCAACACTGTCCAAGACCATCTTGAAGCGGCGCTGAGCCGCTTTGCCGCCTCCCCCATCTCCACCATTTGCGCAGGCCGCACCGATGCCGGTGTGCACGGCCTCATGCAGGTGGTGCATTTCGATGCCCCTGTGGAGCGCACCGAGGCCTCCTGGGTGCGCGGCACCAACACCTTTCTGCCCAAGGACATCGCCGTCCAGTGGGCGCGGACCGTGCCGGACGCGTTTCACAGCCGGGCCTGTGCCACATCGCGCCGCTATGGCTATGCCTTGCTGCAGTCGCCGGTGCGCCCCAGCGTCGAGGCTGGCCGGGTCGGCTGGGTGTTCCAGCCGCTCGACCTGCAGGCCATGGAGCGCGCGGTGCAGTACCTGCTGGGCGAGCATGATTTCTCGTCGTTTCGCGCTGCCGGCTGCCAGGCCAAGTCGCCGGTCAAGACCTTGTACGCGATCCACATTGGCCGCAGCGCCCAACGCCCCAGTGCCTCCCGCGACGGCGTGCCTTCGTGCTACTGGCGCTTTGACTTCCAGGGCAGCGCCTTTCTGCACCACATGATCCGCAACATCATGGGCTGCCTGGTCGTGATTGGCCAGGGCACCAAGCCGCCGGAATGGATGCAGGAGGTGCTGCAGGCCCGCAGCCGCGAGACCGCCGCCCCCACCTTCTCGCCCGACGGCCTGTACTTTCTGGGCCCCCAGTACGATGCGCACTGGGGCCTGCCCACCGAGGCCATTTCTTTTGACTGGTTTGCCTGAACAAGGAGTTCCATTGACTGCGATGCAAGCAACTGCGGGCCGCACCCGCATCAAGATCTGTGGCCTGACGCATGAACAGGACGTGGACGCGGCCGTGGCCGCCGGGGCCGATGCGATCGGCTTTGTGCTCTACCCCGCCAGCCCCCGGGCCGTGACCGCCGAGCGCGCCGCCGAGCTGGCGCGCCGCCTGCCGGCCTTTGTGACGCCGGTGCTGCTGTTTGTCAATGAACCGCCTGCCCAGGTGATGGCCGCCTGTGGCAAGGTGCCCGGCGCGATCGCGCAGTTCCATGGCGATGAAACCCCAGAGCAATGCCTGGCATCGACCGGCGGCGGCGAGCGCAGCTTTTTGCGCGCCGCACGCATACCCCTTGGCGACGCTGCGGTGCAGTTCGACCTCGTAGAATATGCCCATCAATATTCACACGCTAAGGCCATCCTGCTCGACGCCCATGTCGAGGGGTTCGGCGGTGGCGGCAAAGCATTCAATTGGTCACTGCTTCCAACAAACGTAGCCTCTCATCTCGTTTTGTCTGGTGGACTCACGCCTGCAAACGTGACCGATGGCATTGTGCAAGTCAGACCGCGCTGCCTCTCGCTCGCGGTGGATGTGAGTTCCGGCGTTGAGAGGACCGGTGCCGATGGCAAGGCCATCAAGGGCACCAAGGACGCCGAAAAAATCCAACAGTTTGTCGCAGCCGTGCGTGCCGCTGACACACTACTTGCCAAGAATCCCTTCCATGTTTGAATACCAGCAACCCGATACTGCGGGCCATTTCGGCCCCTATGGCGGCAGCTTTGCCAGCGAAACCCTGACCCACGCCCTGGTCGAGCTGCGCGAGGCCTATGACAAGTACCAGAACGATCCGGAGTTCCTGCGCGAATTCCAGTACGAGCTGGCCCACTATGTCGGCCGCCCCTCGCCCGTCTACCACGCTGCGCGCATGTCGCGCGAGATGGGTGGCGCGCAGATCTACCTCAAGCGCGAGGACCTCAACCACACCGGCGCCCACAAGATCAACAATGTGATCGGTCAGGCCATGCTGGCCAAGCGCATGGGCAAGCCGCGCATCATTGCCGAGACCGGCGCCGGCCAGCACGGTGTGGCCACTGCCACCATCTGCGCCCGCTATGGCCTCGAATGCGTGGTCTACATGGGCAGCGAAGACGTGCGCCGCCAAAGCCCCAACGTCTACCGCATGAAGCTGCTGGGCGCCACCGTGGTGCCGGTCGAGTCGGGCAACAAGACCTTGAAGGACGCGCTCAACGAGGCCATGCGCGACTGGGTGGCCAATGTGGACAACACCTTCTACATCATCGGCACCGTAGCCGGCCCCCACCCCTACCCGATGATGGTGCGCGATTTCCAGAGCGTGATCGGCAACGAGTGCCTGACCCAGATGCCGGCGCTGTTCAAGGAGCAGAACATGGCTGCTGAGCAGCCCGATGCGGTGATTGCCTGCGTCGGGGGCGGCAGCAATGCCATGGGTATCTTCTACCCCTATATCCCCTATGAGAACACGCGCCTGATCGGCGTCGAAGCGGCTGGCGAAGGCCTGGACAGCGGCAAGCACTCCGCATCGCTGCAGCGCGGCTCTTCCGGTGTGCTGCATGGCAACCGCACCTATATCCTGCAGGACGACAACGGCCAGATCACCGAAACCCATTCCATCAGCGCCGGCCTGGACTACCCCGGCGTCGGCCCCGAGCATGCCTGGTTGCAGGAAATCGGCCGTGCCCAGTATGTCGGCATCACCGACCAGGAGGCGCTCGATGCCTTCCACTACCTGTGCCACACCGAAGGCATCATCCCGGCGCTGGAATCCAGCCACGCCGTGGCCTATGCGATGAAGCTGGCCAAGACCATGCGCCAGGACCAGTCCATCCTCGTGAGCCTGTCGGGCCGGGGCGACAAGGACATTGGCACGGTGGCCGATCTCTCGGGCGTCGACTTTTATGCCCAACCCTCCAGCCGCGGCGTGGCCGTCAAGGGGAGCTATACCAAATGAGCCGCATCGCCGCAACCTTTGACCAGCTGAAGCTGGCCGGCCGCAAGGCCTTGATTCCTTATGTCACCGCCGGCTTTCCGTTTGCCGACATCACGCCTGCGCTGATGCATGGCATGGTCGATGCAGGCGCCAATGTGATCGAGCTGGGCGTGCCCTTCTCGGACCCGATGGCCGACGGCATCGTCATCCAGAAGGCCGGGGAGAAGGCCCTGTCACTGGGCATTGGCATGAAGCAGGTGCTGGCGATGGTGGCCGAGTTCCGCGTGAAGGACAACACCACGCCGGTGGTGCTGATGGGTTATGCCAACCCGGTCGAGCGCTACGAACAGGTGCACGGCAAAGGCGCTTTTGTGCGCGATGCCGCTGCCGCCGGAGTCGATGGCCTGCTGGTGGTAGACTACCCGCCCGAAGAATGCGAAGCCTTTGCGGCCGATCTGCGTGCGCATGGCATGGACCTGATCTTCCTGCTGGCGCCCACCTCGACGCCGGAGCGCATGCAGCAAGTGGCGCGCGTGGCCAGCGGCTATGTGTACTACGTCTCGCTCAAGGGCGTTACCGGTGCGGGCACGCTCGATACCGGCGCCGTCGAAGCGATGCTGCCGCAAATCCGCCAGCATGTGCACATCCCTGTGGGCGTAGGCTTTGGCATTCGCGATGCGCAGACGGCCCAGGCCATCGGCAAGGTGGCCGATGCCGTGGTGATCGGCACCCGCATCATCCAGCTGATCGAAAACCAGCCGCACGAGAAAGTCGTGGCGCTGGTCTCCGATTTTTTGCGTGGCATCCGCAAGGCGCTTGACGCATAATGCGCCTCCTGGGCTGCGCCGTGCGCAGCCCGACGAGTGCGAAAGCAAAGGAAAACAACCATGTCCTGGCTAGAGAAACTGTTACCCGCCAAGATCCAGCACACCGACCCGGCCGAGCGTCGCCAGATGCCCGAAGGTCTGTGGATCAAGTGTCCAGCCTGCGAAGCCGTGCTGTACAAGGCCGACCTGGAGCACAACTTCAATGTCTGCCCCAAGTGCAGCCACCACCACCGCATGTCGGCGCGCGCGCGCCTGAACCAGTTTCTGGATGCCGAAGGCCGCTACGAGATTGGCCAGGAAGTGCTGCCCGTCGATGCGCTGAAGTTCAAGGACAGCCGCAAGTACCCAGAACGCCTCAAGGAAGCGCTGGAAAACACCGGCGAGACCGATGCGCTGGTGGTGATGGGGGGCTCGGTCAAGAGCGTCAACCTGGTGGTCGCCTGCTTCGAGTTTGAATTCATGGGCGGCTCGATGGGTTCGGTCGTCGGCGAGCGCTTTGTGCGCGGCGTCGAAACCGCCATCGAGCAAAAGGTGCCGTTTGTGTGCTTCACCGCCACCGGTGGTGCGCGCATGCAGGAAGGCCTGCTCAGCCTGATGCAGATGGCCAAGACCAATGCCGCGCTGACCCGCTTTGCCAAGAAGGGCCTGCCCTACATCAGCGTGCTGACCGACCCCACGATGGGCGGCGTGTCCGCCGGTTTTGCCTTCATGGGCGATATCGTCATGGCCGAGCCCAAGGCGCTGATCGGCTTTGCCGGCCCGCGCGTGATCGAGAACACCGTGCGCGTGAAGCTGCCCGAAGGCTTCCAGCGCGCCGAGTTCCTGCAGCAAAAGGGTGGCGTGGACATGATCGTTGACCGCCGCGAGCTGCGCGACCGCATCGCCAGCAGCCTGGCCATGCTGCAGCGCCTGCCCGCTGACGCCGTGGCCTGATCGGCCCCGATACCCCAGCGGCCTACTCAGGGCCGCTACCCCCACAAAAAAACCGCCCTAGGCGGTTTTTTCGCGTCCGGGCTTGCGCCCCCAGCATTACATCAAACGGCCAGCAGCAGCCGCGACTGCAGGTGCGCGAGCATGATGGAGATGATCTGCAACCCCACCAGCAGCACGATGGGCGACAGGTCCACACCGCCAACCAGCGGGATGATCTTGCGCAGCGGGCGCAGCAGCGGTGCGGTCAACTGGTAGAACACGGCATTCATCACCGCGTTGCCCGGCGACAGCCAGGACAGCACGACATGCACCAGGGTCACGACGACCATCGTGGAGATGCCGATATTGGCCACGCCAATGGTGGCGACCACCAGCACCGACAGCAGCGATGACAGGCCCCCTGCCGCCAGCCACAGCAGCACAAACTGGACCACCTGCACCAACCAGGCGCCCAGGATGCTGGCCCAGTCGCCGCCGGGCAAGCCCTTGGTGATCCTGCGCAGCGGCAGTACCAGCCAGCTGGTCAGCGCCAGCACCAGCTGCCCCAGCGGGTTGTTGAAGGAGACGCGCTGGTACTGCATGTACCAGCGCAGCAGGCAGGCACCGGTCAGCAGACCACCTGCAATATTGAGCAGCAGGGACAGGATTTGAAAAAGCATCGGTGTTTCCAGTCGGGAGCGATCCCGAGAATGCGAAATTTGCTATTAAAAACGAAGCTAACAGACCAATGACAAAGGGCTTCAAGCTGTTATTCTAGGGCCGCTGCCGGGTCCCGTGTCACCAAATCCCCCAGCGCGCCAGGGACGAAAAGCGGTGCAGCAGTCGGACACTACGGCTTTTGCCGGCACAGGGCACGCTAAAAATCTTAAAATGACAGGTTTTGGCCGTTTACCAGCGCAATGCTGGCCTCTTCATGTCTGAAAACCACACCACTCCCGAGACCGCGCCGGTTGCGCACGACGAAAACCAACTGATTGCCGAGCGCCGCGAAAAACTCAAAGCCCTGCGCGAAGCACAGCGCCAAGGCAAAGGTGTGGCTTTCCCCAACGACTTCAAGCCCGCCGACCGCGCAGCCGACCTGATTGCGGCCCACGCCGAGCAGGACGCCGCCGACCTGGACGCTGCCGCACTGACGGTCAGCGTCGGCGGCCGCATGATGCTCAAGCGCGTGATGGGCAAGGCCAGCTTTGCCACCGTGCAGGATGCCACCGGCCGCATCCAGCTCTACGTTACCCGCGATGCGGTGGGCGAGGAGCTGTACGCCGATTTCAAGAAATGGGATCTGGGCGACATCATCGGTGCCGAAGGCCAGCTGATGAAGACCAAGACCGGCGAGCTGTCGATCAAGGTGACCAAGATCCGCATGCTCACCAAGAGCCTGCGCCCCATGCCCGACAAGTTCCACGGCATGGCCGATCTGGAGCAGAAGGTGCGCCAGCGCTATGTCGACCTGATGACCGACGAAGACGCGCGCAAGCGCTTTGTGGCCCGCTCCAAGGCAGTCTCCGGCATCCGTGAGTTCATGGTCGAGCACGGCTTCCTCGAAGTCGAGACCCCGATGCTGCACCCGATCCCCGGTGGCGCCAATGCCAAGCCCTTCATCACCCACCACAATGCGCTGGACCAGGAGATGTACCTGCGCATCGCTCCGGAGCTCTACCTCAAGCGCCTGATCGTCGGTGGCTTCGAGCGCGTGTTCGAGATCAACCGCAACTTCCGCAACGAAGGGGTGTCTGTACGCCACAACCCTGAGTTCACGATGATGGAGTTCTACGCGGCCTACTGGAACTACCGCGATGTGATGGACTACACCGAAGCGCTGATCCGCGACGCCGCGATGAAGGCCGTGGGCACCTTGGAGTTGAGCTATGGCGGCAAGCCGGTGGACCTGACCCAGCCCTTCGAGCGCCTGACCATCACCGAAGCCATCGTCAAGTACACCGATGCCGGCGAGAACGTGGGCAACCGCGAATGGCTCACCAATGCCTTGAAGAAGCTGGGCATGAAGGAAGAGAAGGACAAGCTGGCAGGCCGCACCCTGGCCAGCCTGCAGGTGCTGTACTTTGAGGAAGTGGTCGAGGACAAGCTCTGGAACCCCACCTTCATCATGGAGCACCCGACCGAGATCAGCCCGCTGGCCCGCGCCAACGATGACCGCCCCGAAGTGACCGAGCGCTTTGAGCTCTACATCACCGGCCGCGAGTTCGGCAACGGCTTCTCGGAGCTGAACGATGCCGAAGACCAGGCCGCGCGCTTCAATGCCCAGGTCGCTGCCAAGGATGGCGGCGATGACGAAGCCATGTACTACGACCACGACTTTGTGCGCGCGCTCGAGTACGGCATGCCACCCACCGGCGGTTGCGGCATCGGTATCGACCGCTTCATGATGCTGCTGACCGACAGCGCCAGCATCCGCGACATCATCCTGTTCCCCGCGCTGCGCCGGGAGCAATAAAGCGCGCGGCAGGCCCCTGGCCTGCCAGCAGCGCCCAGCGGCACAGGCTCTGCCCAGAGCCTGTGCCGCTTTTTTCTTGGCTTGCCGCCGCCGATATACTGGCCTGCATGCAGATACCCCGTTACTGGGCGCAAGCACGCCTGCGCCATGAAACCAGCCCGCGCCATGGCGCCACCGTGCAACGCTGGGGCTGGTCCGACCACAGCCCCGAAGCCGCACAAGCCCATGCCCAACAGCGCGCCCAGGCTGCGCTCGACCAGGTGCTCAGCGCCCCGCAACTGCGCCATCTCGACGCCAGCTTTCAGCGCATGGAACGGCTCGGTGAATACGGCCTGAATGGCCAGACCCCCATCCGCGAGGAGATCCTGGGCCAGCGCGGCCAGACCGTGATGACGCGCAACAGCTACGGCGCGCACTGCCTCAACACCCCCGATGTCGCCATCGCCGACATGGACTTCCCACCACAGCCGAAGCCACCCAGCGCGGCACCGCTGCTGATTGCGGCCGTCATTGCGCTGGCTGCAGGCCTGGTCATCTTTGCGCAGGGTGGCGTGCTACCCGCGATGGCGGTGCTGGCGGGCGGGGCCGTGGTCCTGGTGCTGTGGCTGCGGCGCTGGTTGAACCTGCGCCAAAAACAGGCCGGCAGCGCCGATCCCCGGCAGTTGGCGCTGGAGCGGGTCACCGCCTTCAGCCAGCAGCACCCCGAATGGGGTCTGCGCGTCTACAGCACGCCCAAGGGGCTGCGCATCATCGTCACCCACGAGGCCTTGCGGCCCGGCGACAGCGCGGTGCAGGATCTGTTCTCTGCGTTGCAGGTCGATCCGGTCTACCAGCGCCTGTGCCTGCAGCAGCAGTGCTTTCGCGCCCGCGTGACCGGCAAGCCCTGGCGCATGGGCCTGTCCGGCCCCAGCCCGCAGGTGCGGCGCTGGCCGGTGGCTGCCAGCCAACTGGCAGCACGCGCTGAATGGACGCATGTCTACGACCAGCAGGCAGCGCGGTACAGCGCCTGCCAGTTCATTGCGCAGCTGGGCCAGTCCCGCATGGGCATGGACATCCAGGCCCTGGTCGACTGGCATGACGAAGCCTGCCGCGCCCAGCAAAGCCAGCTGCCGCTGGCCTGAAGCCCGCTCCATCGTCATCGATAATCAGCGCATCCCCCACCACGGGCCCATCTGGCGCCCGTTGCGCGCCCTGCTCCCGCCATGAACCGACTCAAACTTCTGATTCCCGAATGGGCCACCGAATGGGTGGACATCATCGTGCCTGCGATACAGATCACCTTGATCCTGCTGCTGGCCATCACACTCAACTACGTCACCCGCAAGCTCATCACCCGCGTGGCCCAGCACTACCACTGGCCGCTGGAGCTGGCCGTGCCCGTCAAGGGCTTGGTGCGCTGGCTCATCATTGGCGGCACCTGCCTGTTGATTCTGGAGCGCCTGGGGGTCAGCGCCACGGTGCTGTGGACGGCGTTCTCCGGCTTTGCCGCGGTCGGCGCCGTGGCCTTCTTCGCTGCCTGGAGCGTGCTGTCCAACTTCTTCTGCGCGGTGCTGATCTTCACCGTGCGGCCCTACCGGCTGGGCGACTACATCGAGGTGCTGGACGGTCTGGACAAGCCCGGTGCCAAGGGCCGGGTGGTCGATATCAACATGCTCTACACGACACTCGAAGACTTTGTGGCGGACCGCAGCCAAAGCGTGGTTCTGCAAATCCCCAACACCCACATCTTCCAGAAGGTGGTGCGCCGCTGGACCGATGATCCCCCGCCCCAGCAGCCGCCAGAGGCCAGCCCGGCTGCGCCAGCCGATACGCCCGCCGTGCCGTGACACCGCGCATTCCAGGCGGCTGTCAGCGCCAGCCTACCGGTACTTGCCTCTTCGGCCCACGGCGCTGATTCGCCCCCCTGCTTAAGATCAACCATCACATGACAACAGGAGGTGTTCGATGCTTAAGTGGGCCATTATTTTTGCGGTGATCTCGTTGCTGGCCGGTGTGTTCGGCTTTACCGGTGTAGCCTCTGGCGCAGCCGGAATCGCGAAGATCCTTTTCTTCATCTTCATCGCCATCACGGTGATCTTCCTGGTGATCGCCCTGCTGGGTGTCGGCGCCGTCGCCTGACCTCCGCCTTTACCAGCCATCGCTGACGAATGCCTGCCCCGTGCAGGCATTTTTTTGGTCCGCCGCAGCCGGGTCGCCTTGCGGCGGCCCAGGGCACGGGCTAGCGCCTGCCCGTCCCGGGCCGCACCGCATGCTGCTCCGCATCGAGCTGCCAGCGCCCGCTGTGGAAGGCCTGCACGCTGTCCCGGTGGGCGACGGACACCAGCGATCCGCCGCGCGCACGCACCAGCGCTACCAGCGCCGCATAGACCTCGGCCTCGGTCGCCTGGTCCAGCGCGCTGGTGGCCTCGTCGGCAAACACCCAGGCCGGGCGTTGGAGCAGCACCCGCGCAATCGCCAGGCGCTGCTGCTCCCCGCCCGAGAGCATGGCGTTCCAGGCGGCAGTCTCATCCAGCCGCTCCACCAACGGTGCCAGCTGCGCGGCGCGCAAGGCTGCCTGCAGCTGGGCATCGTCATAGTCCGCAGCGGGCTGCGGGTAGGCCAGGGCCTGGCGCAGGCTGCCATCGGGGAAATAAGGGCGCTGCGCAATGAACATGCTGTCCATCGGCCGCTGCACCCGTCCATGCGCAAACGGCCAGATGCCGGCCAGGCTGCGCAGCAACGTGGATTTGCCGCTGCCCGAGCGTCCGCTGATCAGCACGTCCTCGCCGGCCGCCAGCTGCAATGCCGCATTGTCGATCACGACCCGGCCATCGGGCAGCGCCACCTGCAGCCCCTGGGTTTGCAGATGGTCAGCGGCCTCCAGCGTCGGGCCCTGGGCTTGGGCCTGGGCGCGCAGACCGGCGTCAAAGCTCGCCAGCCGCCGCGTGGTGGCCCGCCAGGCCGCTATATCGCTGTAGTTGTTGACGATCCAGCTGAGCGAATCCTGCACCTGGTTGAATGCCGAGGCAATCTGCATCAGCTGGCCCAGCTGGATGGCACCGCTGAAAAAGCGCGGCGCGGCAATGATGAAGGGAAACACCACGGCGGCCTGGCCAAAGAAATTGGTGAACCAGGCGAGCTTCTTTTGCTGGCGGATCAGCAGCAGGTAGTTGCCCAGCACATCGCCAAAGCGCAGGCGCAGCTGCTCGCCCTCTACCCGCTCGCCGCCATCCATCGCAATGGCTTCGGCATGCTCACGCACCCGGACCATGTGGTGGCGGTAGTTGGCCTCCAGGCGCTGTTGCTGGATATTCAGACCCACCTGCGGCTTGCCCAGCCACAGCGATACCGCACTGCCGACCAGGCAGTACACGACGGCCATCCAGACCATAAAGCCGGGAATATGCAGGCTGCCGCCGCCCAGCATGGCAGGCAGATCCAGGTCCATCGCCGCGCTCAGCCCCCAGAGGATGCCGACAAAGCTGACAAAGGTGACCAGGGCGTTGAGCAGCCCCATGCTGAGCGCCACCGTGTAGCTGCTGAACAGGTTGATGTCTTCCTGGATGCGCTGGTCGGGGTTGTCCGGCATCTGCTGGCTGCCGCTGTAGCGGCCCAGCTCCATGTGGTAGAAGGCCTTGTGGGCCAGCCAGCGGCCTTGCAGGTGCTCGGTCAGCCAGCGGCGCCAGTGCCACTGCAGCAGCTGGGTGAGGTAGAACTTGTAGACCGCAATGACGATGTAGACCAGCGCCAGCCACAGAAAGCGCCAGAGCTGGTGCCAGAACACATCGGCCTGCTTGTTCTGCAGCGCATCGTAGAACACCCGGTTCCAGCTGTTGATCTGCACCAGCATGAACACGGCCGCCAGGTTGAGCGCGACGATGGCTGCCAGCAGGCCCCAGGCGCGGACCTTGTCCTCGGAAACAAAATACGGCCGGGTCAGCGCCAGGGCCTCGCGGCCGGCCAGCGCCACACGGCGCAAAGGGTGGTGAAGGGGCATCGCTCTCTGCCAGCTAGGGGGACGAGAGCAATCTAGAGGACGGGGCTGAGGCGAGGCTTAAACCGCCGCCTCAGTCAACAAGCGGTTCAGCCCAGCAGGTTCAGCCCAGCAGGTCCAGCGCGTCCTGGTAGGCCGGCTGGCGCATCAGCTCATCCCAGGGCTGGGGCACCGTCCCGGGCAACAGCGCCAGGCGGCGCGATTCCGAATCTTCGTCCGGCTGCCAGCGGCCGCTGCGCAGCGCATCGTCCATGCCGTCGAGCAACTCGTCCACATGGGCGCCCAGGCCCAGGCTCTGGTTGCACAGCAGCACCATGTCGCAGCCGGCAGACAACGCGGCCAGCGCGGCCTCGGTATAGCTGATCACGCTGCCATTGATGCGGCGCGCGCCTTCCATGCTCAGGTCATCGCTGAAGATCGCGCCGTCATAGCGCAGGCGCGTGCGCAGTACGTCCTTGAGCCATTTCTCGCTGAAGCCGGCCGGGCGCTTGTCCACCTTGGGGTAGATGACATGGGCGGGCATCACCGCCGTCAGCACGCTGCTCAGCCAGGGGTAAGGCGCGGCATCCTCGGCGAGGATGGCGCTCAAGCTGCGCCCATCGACGGGGATGGCAACATGCGAATCCGCCTTGACAAAGCCATGGCCGGGGAAATGCTTGCCGCAGTTGCCCATGCCGGCCTGCAGCAGGCCATGCATCAGGCTCTTGGCCAGCATCGCCACCACGCGCGGGTCGCGGTGAAAGCTGCGGTCACCGATGACCGAGCTTTCGCCGTAGTCCAGATCCAGCACCGGCGTGAAGCTGAAATCCACCGCGCAGGCCCGCAGCTCGGCGCCCAGCACATAGCCGGCAGCGGTGGCGGCATTCATCGCCCGCATCGCACCACTGCCCTCACGTTGGCGGCTGCCCTGGCCGTCGTCCATCCACATCTGGCCGAAATGCCGCATCGATGGCAGGTGTGTGAAGCCATCGGTGCGAAAACGCTGCACGCGCCCGCCCTCGTGGTCCACACAGATCAGCAGGTCGGGCTTGATGGCCTTGATCTGCGCGCACAGCTGCACCAGCGCCGAGCGGCTCTCCCAGTTGCGGGCAAACAGGATGATGCCGCCCACCAGCGGGTGTGCGAGACGGGCGCGGTCGGCATCGGTCAGGGCCGTGCCGGCGATATCAATGATCAGAGGAGCGTGCATGGATGGATGCGAAAGAGTCAGAAACGGGCCCTGGCAGGGCCCGGAGGATCGGAAATCAGAGCTTCTCGACCACGCAAAAGCTGGCGGCGTAGTCGACCTCGTCGGTCACGGTGATATGCGCTGTCAGGCCTTGCGCCTCGAACCAGGTGGCCAGCTCGCCATGCAGCCGGATGCCGGGCTTGCCGCTGGGCAGGTTGATGACCTCGCAGTGGCGCCAGGTCATCGGCATGCGCATGCCCAGGCCCACGGCCTTGCTGAAGGCCTCCTTGGCCGAAAAGCGCGTCGCCATGTAGCGCACGCCCCGGTCGGGCCAGCGCTCGCTGCGGCGGCGCCAGACAGCCAGCTCCCCCTCGGCCAGCACCTTGTGGGCAAAGCGCTCGCCCTGGCGCTCCAGGGTCGCACGGATGCGGCGGATATCACAGATGTCGGTGCCAATACCGTAAATCATGCTGTCACAGACCTGGGCGGGCGGTTACAGCAGCACGCCATCGGCGCGGGCGTCGAGCGAGCGGCGGTAGGCACGCACGGCCTCGGCGTAACCCATCTCCAGCGCATCGGTCACAAAGGCGTGGCCGATCGACACTTCCAGCACCTGGGGCACATGGGTCACAAAGGGGGTCAGGTTGCGCAGGCTCAGGTCATGGCCGGCATTGACGCCCAGGCCCACCGCCTGCGCGGCCTTGGCGGCTGCCACGTAGCGCGCCAGCTGCGTGCTTTGCTCGGGCGTGCCGAAGGCGGCCGCATAGGGCTCGGTGTACAGCTCGACCCGGTCGGCGCCCACAGCCTTGGCAGCGGCCATCTGCTCCGGGATCGGGTCCATGAACAGGCTCACGCGCACACCCAAGGCCTTGCACTCGTCAATCAGCGGCTTGAGGCGCTCGGCATCCTGCGGAAAGCTCCAGCCATGGTCGCTGGTGAACTGGTCCTCGCCATCGGGCACAAAGGTGGCCTGGTGCGGACGGTACTTGCGCACATAGTCCATCAGATTCTGGAAGGGATTGCCTTCGATGTTGTACTCGCGCTTGACCGGCCAGGTGGCGATCACGCCTGCGAGCTTTTCCACATCGCCGGGGCGGATGTGGCGCTCGTCCGGCCGGGGGTGCACGGTGATCCCCTGCGCGCCCGCTTCCAGGCACAGCCGTGCCGCACGCGTCACGCTGGGAATCTCCAGGTGGCGGGTGTTACGTACCAGTGCCACCTTGTTGAGGTTGATAGACAGGGCAGTTTTCACGGGGGTAGTCATAGCGATTGGATATCCATCATCAACTGGCGCGTACGCAATACCGGCTGACCACAGTGGTGTTGCAGCAGCGTACGCAACTGAACTTTTAACTCGCCGGCACACAACACGCAAGCCCTCAGAACAGCCGGATAGGGATTTGCCGCCGACAGCGCTTCCTCCAGCGCCTCCCATTGTGCACCGGTCAGGCCCGCCCTGTCCTGCCCATGGGCCTCGCGCAGGCCGGCATCGGGCACCAGCACATAGCGCGTGGCGGGTTGGAGCGGCTGCAGCGACAGCGTCTGCGCGGCCAGCGAGGGCAGCAGCCCCAGCTCGCGCAGCAGCAGCAGCTCGAAGGCGCGCAGCACGGGTTCGAGCACATCGCCATGGTCGGTGGCCAGCACGCGCACCACACCGGCATAGATGTCGAACAGGTTGGCAAAGGGGTCCTCGCGCGCCAGCAGCCGCATCAGCAGTTCATTGAGGTAGAGTCCCGACAGCAGGCCACCGCCCACCGGCATCGTGTGGCCGCCCACCCATTCAGCGCTTTTGAGCGTGTGGATGTCCGAGCCGCCCTCGCCCGCGATGCCCCAGGACAGGCGCAGCGGCTGCAAGGCCAGCAGCACCGGACGAAAGTTGGAAGTGGGTTTCTTGACGCCCTTGGCAACCAGCGCCACGCGCCCCCGGTGGCGGGTAAAGCACTCCAGCACCAGGCTGGATTCACTCCAGTCATACCGGTGCAGGATATAGGCCGGTTCCTCGTTGACGCGCTTGACAGCCATGGCTCAGGGGGTTGCATTGCGTGGCCCGCGCGGGGCCACAGAAGAGGTCGGTATCACGCACGGGGCGCGCAACCGGTGCATAGCAGACGGTGCGCCAGGGTTGCGCTTATTCGTAGCCGAAGGACTTGACCCGGGCCTCGTCATCGGCCCAGCCGGACTTGACCTTGACCCAGACCTCCAGGAACACCTTGGCGTCCAGCAGCTTTTCCAGCTCCTGGCGCGCTTCGGTGCTAATGCGCTTGAGCTTTTCACCCTTCTCGCCAATCACCATCGCCTTGTGGCCATCGCGCTCGACGACGATGGTCGCGGCAATGCGCATGAAGCGGCCATGCGTCTTGCTGGGCTCTTCGTCGAACTTGTCGATGACAACGGTCGAGGTGTAGGGCAGCTCATCGCCGGTAAAGCGGAAGAGCTTTTCGCGCACCGTCTCGGACGCCAGGAACTTCTCGCTGCGGTCGGTCAGCTCTTCGGGACCGTAGAACCAGGCCTGCTCGGGCAGGTATTTTTCGCAGATGCCGAACAGGCGCTCGATATCGCCCTTGTTCTTGGCCGACATCGGCACGAACTCGGCAAAGGGGTGGCGCTCCTGCATGTCACGCAGCCAGGGCGCAATCTCGTGGCGGCGGTGCACGGTGTCGAGCTTGTTGGCGATCAGCAAGGTCGGAATGCCGGGCTTGAACAGCGACAGCACCTTGGCATCGGCCAGCGTAAAGCTGCCCGCTTCCACCACAAACAGGATCAGGTCCACATCACCGATGGCGCCCATCACCGTCTTGTTGAGCGACTTGTTCAACGCGCGCGAATGGCGGGTCTGGAAGCCGGGCGTATCGACGAACACGAACTGGGTGTTGTCCTGCGTGCGGATACCGGTGATGCGGTGGCGTGTGGTCTGCGCCTTGCGCGAGGTGATCGAGATCTTCTGGCCGACCAGCGCATTCATCAACGTGGACTTGCCCACATTGGGCTTGCCAACGATGGCGATCAGGCCGCAGCGCTGCGGGCCGGTTGGCGCGGCAGGCGCCTCGGCCCGGCAGGCATCGGGGGCGCTGACGCGCGCCACGGTCGCACCGGGCTTGGCGGCGGCCAGCATCGCGTCCAGGTCGGAGAGGGTCTGGCCCGAAGGCAACAGCTCTGCAGGGGCTTGGCCAGCAGCGCTTGAAGAAGGAGATTTTTTCGAGGTCATAAAAGCTTAGCGATGCTGGGTCTGCAGTTGTTGCAACATGATGGCGGCTGCCGCCTGCTCGGCCGCGCGGCGCGATGCGCCAGCGCCTTCGCTGCGGGCCTGGAAGGCCGGCACCACACAGTCGACATGGAAAGTCTGCGCATGCGCAGCACCGGTGGTGCCGGTCACCACATACTCCGGCACCGATTTCTTGCGTGCCTGCAGCCACTCCTGCAGCGCCGTCTTGGCATCCTTGGACGCGGCGGGCATGTGCTGCGAGATCTCGACACGCTCATAGAGATGATGCACGATCGCCTCGGCCTGCGTATAGCCGGCATCCAAGTAAACCGCTCCAATAATCGCCTCGACCGCATCGGCCAGGATCGAAGGACGCTCGCGTCCGCCCGATTTGGACTCGCCCTCCCCCAGACGCAGCACCTTGGCCAGCTGCAGGCGCAGCGCAATCTGGTGCAAGGTGTCCTGCTTGACCAGGTTGGCACGCATGCGCGAGAGCTCGCCTTCCGGGGTGCCCTTGAGCTTCTGGAACAGCATCGTCGATACCGCCAGGCCCAGCACCGAGTCACCCAGAAACTCCAGGCGCTCATTGTGATCCGCACAAAAACTACGGTGCGTTACCGCTCGCTGCAGCAACGCACCGTTCGCAAAGGAATACTGCAGGCGTTCCTGCAATCGGCTGAGTTCTGATTCCACCTACTTCACACTATCGTTAAAACGGAAGACCAGATAGGCCGGCCCGTACAGCGGGATATCGCGCTCGTAGCTGTACGACACCACAATCTTGCCGTCCGTGTCCTTGGTCACTTCCAGATCATTGGCATTGACCGAGGTCATGTCATCAATGGCCTGCGAGCGCTCATAGATGGCGCGCACTTCCTGCACCGTAGTGCCCTGGCGCGCGGCCTTGACCGCGGCCTTCTTGATGTTCATGTTCTCGATCACGATCGGGACGGCCTTGCTGCCCACAATGGCCAAGGCCACGATGATGAAACCCCAGAGCACCACACCGATGAACGACATGCCGCGCTGGCGGTGCCTTGGTGCTTGTTTCATAGTCTGCATAGCCAATCCCTCTTAGAAAACTTTTTTAGTTAAACGGTCCGATACGCTTGATGTTACCGAAATTCATCCAGACAAAGAAGGCCCGGCCCACAATGTTGGCATCCGGCACAAAGCCCCAGTAACGGGAATCCAGCGAGTTGTCGCGGTTGTCGCCCATCATGAAGTAATGGCCTTCAGGCACCTTGCAGGTCACGCCTTCGACGCTGTAGCGGCAGTTGTCCTTGTACTTGAAATCCGTCACGCCCTGGACAAAATTAGGCACATCCGGGTTGATGATGGCGCGGTGCGTCTTGTCACCCAGCTGCTCCTCGATCTGCTTGAAGTAGCGCATCGCATCCTGCTCGAAATAATCGGGCTGGTTGGTCGTCGGCACCACCTTGCCATTGATCGTCAGGCGCTTGTTGATGTAGGCCACCTCGTCACCGGGCACGCCCACCACACGCTTGATGTAGTCCATGCTGGGCTGCGGCGGGTAGCGGAACACCATCACATCACCGCGCTTGGGCGCCGTGCCCTCGGTGATCTTCTTGTTGATCACCGGCAGGCGCACGCCATAGGTGAACTTGTTGACCAGGATCAGGTCGCCCACCTGCAAGGTCGGGATCATCGAGCCCGACGGGATCTTGAACGGCTCGAACAGGAAGGAGCGCAGGATGAAGACCACGGCGATCACGGGGAACAGGCCTGCGGTCCAGTCCAGCCACCAGGGCTGCATCAGCAGGCGCGTCTTGCCCTCTTGCACGTCGATGCCATCGACCTTGTCGATCCCCTGGGCATCGAGCTGCCGGCGCCGCTCGGCCGCCGACACTTCCAGCTGCGCGGCGGCCGCCTGGCGCCGGGGGAAGAAGTAAAAGCGCTCCGCCAGCCAGTAGGCGCCGGTGATCACCGTGGCCAAAAACAGCAGCAGTGCAAAATTGCCTTCGATGGCGCCGCTGTACCAGGCGCCCATATAGGCCACAAAGGCGGCCAGAATCAGTGTTGTCAGGAGTTGCATAGCTTTGCTTTTGGCTTCTTCTCTTCTTAATCGTCCACTTGCAGAATCGCCAGGAACGCCTCTTGGGGCACTTCGACCGAGCCGATCTGTTTCATGCGCTTCTTGCCGGCCTTCTGCTTTTCCAGCAGCTTGCGCTTACGCGTGATGTCGCCACCATAGCACTTGGCCAGCACGTTCTTGCGCATCGCCTTGACGGTTTCGCGGGCGATGATGTTGGCACCAATGGCCGCCTGGATCGCCACGTCGAACATCTGGCGGCTGATGATTTCGCGCATCTTGGCCACCACCGCACGGCCCCGGTAGACCGACTGCGAACGGTGCACGATGATGGACAGCGCGTCCACCTTCTCGCCGTTGAGCAGAATGTCGACCTTGACCACGTCGGAGGCCCGGTATTCCTTGAACTCGTAGTCCATCGAGGCATAGCCGCGCGAGACCGATTTGAGCTTGTCAAAGAAGTCCAGCACGATTTCGCCCAGCGGCATTTCGTAGGTGAGCATCACCTGGCGGCCGTGGTAGGCCATGTCCATCTGTACGCCGCGCTTCTGGTTGGCCAGGGTCATCACCGGGCCTACATAGTCCTGGGGCATATAGAGGTGCACGGTCACAATCGGTTCCCGCACCTCTTCCAGACGGCCGGCATCGGGCATCTTCGAGGGGTTTTCCACATCGATGAGTTCGCCATCGGCTTTGAGCACCTGGTAGACCACGCTGGGCGCGGTGGTGATCAGGTCCTGGTCGAACTCGCGCTCCAGGCGCTCCTGCACGATTTCCATGTGCAGCAGGCCCAGGAAGCCGCAGCGGAAGCCAAAGCCCAGCGCCTGCGACACCTCGGGCTCGTAATGCAGTGCTGCATCGTTGAGCTGCAGTTTTTCCAGCGCGTCACGCAGCTGGTCGTATTCGGAGGCCTCGGTCGGGTACAGACCGGCGAACACCTGGGATTTGACTTCCTTGAAGCCCGGCAGCGGCGCGCTGGCGGGGCCCAGGTTGTTGGGCAGCTTCTTTTCCAACGTGATGGTGTCACCCACCTTGGCGGCCTTCAGCTCCTTGATGCCGGCAATGATGTAGCCCACCTCTCCGGCCTTGAGCACATCGCGCGGCTCATTGGCGGGCGTGAACACGCCCAGGCTGTTGGCCTCATAGGCCGCGCCGGTGGCCATCATCTTGAAGCGCTCGTTCTTCTTGAGCTGGCCATCGACCACGCGCACCAGCATCACGACGCCCACATAGGGGTCAAACCAGCTGTCCACGATCATCGCGCGCAGGGGCGCTTCGGGCTCGCCCTTGGGTGGCGGCACCTTGGCCACCACGGCTTCCAGAATGTCTTCAATGCCCATGCCGGTCTTGGCCGAGCAGGGAATCGCGTCGCTGGCATCAATGCCGATCACATCTTCGATCTCGGCCTTGGCATTGTCCGGGTCTGCATTGGGCAGATCCATCTTGTTGAGCACCGCGAACACTTCCACGCCCAGGTCCAGCGCGGTGTAGCAATTGGCCACCGTCTGGGCTTCCACGCCTTGCGACGCATCGACCACCAGCAGCGCACCTTCGCAGGCCGACAGCGAACGCGAGACTTCATAGGAGAAGTCCACGTGGCCGGGGGTGTCGATCAGGTTCAGGTTGTAGACCTGGCCGTCCTTGGCCTTGTAGTGCAGGGCCGCCGTCTGCGCCTTGATGGTGATACCGCGCTCTTTCTCGATGTCCATCGAGTCCAGCACCTGTGCCTCCATGTCGCGCTCGGCCAGGCCTCCGCAATATTGGATCAGGCGGTCCGCCAAGGTCGACTTGCCATGGTCAATATGGGCAATGATGGAAAAATTACGAATGTGCTGCATTAACAAACAACGGAAAAAGGCCTGGAATCGGGCGCGCACGCCAAAGGGGGCTGGAGATTCCAGCCAAAACACGCATTGTAGGCAAAAAGCAATGCACCCCAGCGGGGATAGCCGATCCCGCCGGGGTGCCGTGCTGTGGGCCGTATCAGCCCTTCATCAATGCCACTGCATCTCGCCCTTGGCCACCTTGGCGCTCAGCGCCAAGCCTTCCAGACCGCCCAGGTGGGGAAAGCGCTGCTTCATCGCCGCTTCCAGCGCAGCGCCGTCCTTGGCCTTGGCCGTTTCTTCGTCAAAGGCGCGGATGTAATCGGCGGTAAAGTCCACGGCCGCCGTGCCCGCGGGCATCGTGCCGGCAAAGTGGCCGGGGATCACCACATCGGGGCCCAGCGCCTTGATGCGCGCCAGCGTCGCCAGCCAGTCGCTGTGCGACTGCGGCGTCTGGGTATCGGCCATCCAGACATGCTCACCGGCCATCACCGGGATGCCACCGGCCACCGTCTTGATCGACGGAATCCAGACCACCGTGCGGTCCGGCGTCGGGCCGTCCAGGCCAATCAGCTGCAAGGCCTGGCCATCCACCTGCAGGCTGTCGCCCTGCAGCGGCTGCGGCACCACCAGCTGCTTGGGCGCGTTCTCGCCCAGCTTCGGGCCCCAGACCTTGAGCTTCTCGTCCTTCGTGGCCTCGATATGGGCAATGGTCTGCGGGGTCGCCACAATCCTGGCTTCTGGGAACGCGGCTTGCAAGGTGTCCAGACCAAAGTAGAAGTCCGGGTCGCCATGGCTGATGTAGATGGTCGTCAGGCGCTTGCCGCTGGCCTTGATCTTGTCGGCCAGCTTGCGCGCCTGCTCGGCCGAGAACTGCGCATCGATCAACACCGCCTCGGTCTTGCCCTGCACCAGCACCGAGGAGACGGCAAAGATGGCTTGTTCGCCAGGATTGAAGACCTCGGTGGTCAGGGTCGCCTGTTGGGTATCGGCCGGCGCGGGGGCCGCAGGCGCGCTGGCGGCCGGCGCAGCGGGCGCCGGCTGGGTGCTGCTGCGCTCACAGCCCACCAACAGGGCAGCGGCCAGCGCACAGGCGGACAGGGTGTAGTAGCGTTGTTTCATAGTCTGGTTTGCTTTCAAAAAGGGATTCAACAAAGGTGGGCGCAGGCCAGGCTGCAACCCGGTGATTCAGGCTCTGGCAGCAGCGCCGTCTGCCATCGCTTGCGCCAGGGCTGCGTGGAACTGGGCCAGTTCCTGCGCCAGGCTTTCGCGCTGGCGAAAACGCTTGCCGGCGCGCTCGTACCAGTTCTCGGCGTCTTCCAGATCGCCTTCCTGCAAATGCACGATGCCGTGCAACCAGGCGGCCAGCAGGCCGGGAATGCGCTGCACGCCATCGTGGGCGGCATGCCAGTCACCCGCTTGCAACTGGGCCGCCAGCCCCTGCAACTGGCGCAGTTCGTCCGGCGTATGCATGGCCGTCATGGCTGCATCGCCTGGCGCATCGCAGCGCTGTCCACCACCTGCTCCATGCGGATGATCTGGCCACCGCGCAGCTGGTACAGGTGCGAAAAGCCCGCCTCCATCGCCCGGCCGCTGGCGCGGTGGGTGCCGGTGTAGCGGCCAAAGGCGGCCACCCGGTCGCCATCGGCCAGGTAGCTGTGCACGTAGACGCGGAAGTCTGCCCAGTCGCTGCCCAGCCGCGCAAACACACCCTCCACGATCTGCGCGGCACCCACATACTCGCCGGCATAGGGCGATCCGGCCGCCTCGATCCAGCGCACATCGGGCGCCAGCGCCGCCATCAAATGGCGGGCGTTGTCCTCGGGGCTGCCTTCATAGGTGGCACGAATGGTGTCCAGGTTGCGGGTGGTCATTGAGAGTCTCCGTACAGATTCAGGCAGCCAGGCACTGCGCCACAAAGGCCTGGGGGTTGGAGAAAGCGGCGCTGGCGTTCAGCAGCTGGCGCTGGCCATCGCGCTCCAGCACAAAGCTGGGCACACCTTGCGCACCCAGCGCACGCATCAGCTGCCGGGCCTGGGCCATTCGGGCGTTGTTGGCGTCCATCAGCGCGGCATCGGGTTGCGCCAGCCGGGCGGCAGCGTCGTTCAGGCCCAGGCCGCGCAGCAGATCAAGCAGCACGGGAATGGCCGTGTTGTCCAGCCCATCCACATAGCGCGCATGCTGGATGGCCTTGAGCGCCTCGGCCTCGCGCTCTGGTGCTGTCAGGTGCACGGCCGTCAGCGCCACCGTGGCCGGGCCGCTGTCAAACATCTGTTGCGGCTTCTCCAGCACCTCGCTGCGGTAGCGCTGGCTGAAAGGCTGGCCGGTCAGGCGCTCGATGCGCTGGTCATTGTTCCAGGCATAGGCGGCAAAGGCCTCGTCCATCGGGCGGGCGCCTTCGCCCGAGAAAAGTCCGCTGGGCAGCAATTGCAGCTGCTCGCCGCCTTGCTGCGCCAGGCTTTCCAGCACCGGTCCTGCGCCATAGCACCAGCCGCAAAGAGGATCAAAGAGGTAATAGAGGCGTTTCATATCCATTGCTTATCGAATGCGATGGCGCCATAGTAGTCAATTTGGATTGACAAATAAACCGCAATCAAATAGATAACTCGTATGCAAAAAGCAAACAATCTTGATGATGCGGCGATGGGCCACTTCTCCAACCTCAAGCGCCTGGCCTATTTCAGTGCCGTGGTGGAAACCGGCAGCTTCACCGCCGCCGCCGCGCGCCTGGGCATCACCAAGGCGGTGGTCAGCCAGCAGGTGGCGCGGCTGGAGGCCGACTTCCGCACCAGCCTGCTGACGCGCAGCACCCGCAAGGTGGTGCCCACCGATGCGGGCCAGGCCTTCTACCAGCGCTGCGCGCTGATCCTCAAGGAAGCAGCCGACGCCTTTGACGAGCTGGCCCAGGGGGCCGAGGCGCCCTCGGGCACCTTGCGGCTGACGGCACCGCTCGATTACGGCATCGCCGCCATCGTGCCGGCCATCACCGCCTTCTGCCGCCGCTACCCGCAGTGCAAGGTCGACGCCTCGCTCAGCGACCAGTCGCTGGACCTGATGGACGGGCAGGTGGAGCTGGCCATCCGCGTAGGCTGGCTGACCGAGCTGCACCTGCAGGCGCGCCAGATCGGCAGCTTTCGCCAGTTGCTGGTGGCTTCGCCTGCCTGGAAGCCACAGCTGGCCAGCATGGAGGAGCCGCAGCAACTGGCCGCCCTGCCCTTTGTGGCCAATACGGCGCTGCGCGATCCGCTGCACTGGAGCTTTTCGCGCACGGCTCTGGAGCGCCAGAACGTCAGCATGCCGTCGGTGCTGTCGCTCAACGCCACAATGGCCGTGCGCGAGGCGGTGCGCCACGGCGCAGGCCTGTCGGTGCTGCCCGACTATGCCGTCGCCGACGACCTGCACAGCGGCCGGCTGCTGCAGGTGCTGCCCGACTGGAAACTGCCCTCGGGTGGCATCCATGCCGTGTTTCCCGCCGCGCGCTTTCGCCCGGTGAAGGTGCGCGCCTTTGTCGAGCTGCTGCAAGAGCAGCTGGCGCAGCAAGACGCCAAAGCCGGAGGCCCTCCGGCAGCAGCCGGTTGACGCGCTTGTTAGGATGGGCCGACACCCTGGGCGGCATCCAGCCGCCGCGCAACCCCCTCTGACAGGAGATTCCCCCAAGGGCAGCAGAAGCAGCAGCAGTAGAACGTAGCGATATCGGGCAGTACCGAGGGGTGCGGCTGGAGCTGGTGACGGTGGATGCCACTGGCGCGCGGGTCGATCTGTCCTGCGCCTGCATGTTCACGCATGAAGTGGACCACCAGCCCATGGCAGGCGGCCTGGCCCACCTGGATGCCGCCCTGGGCGGCCAGTTGGCCCAGGCCCGGCGCGATGGCGCGTTCCGCGCCCAACCGTTGGAGACGCTGCTGATCACACCCCCAGCAGGCGCCGTGCAAGCCCCCGCCATTGTGGTGATCGGCATGGGCCACCCCGAGGATTGGAGCCCCGCGACCAGCGCCGCTGCGGTGGCCTGCGCATTGCGGGTCGGTCACCTGCGCGGTGCGCGCAGCGTGGCGATCGCGCCCAGCATTCTGGACACCGGCATCCACTCCGATGAGGACGTCAACGGCCCCATGCTGCATGGCTTCAAAACCCAGCTCGATGCCCAGCACCAGCTCCACAGCCTGGGGCTGGCAGCCGCGCCCGCCATCGAGCACTGGGTGTTCGACACCGGCGCGGCCCATTTCCCGCACAAGCTGCAGCAGTACCAGCAGGCTTTTGCATCCATGATGGGCTGAGGGTCGGGCAGCGGCGGCCCTTGACCGCCGCGCCATGCGGCCTACAATGGGCCGCTTTCTTACCTGTGCGAGGTCTTCTACCCATGCGCTATTGATGCTGCCGTCTTTCTGACGGCCCCACGTCCCGCCCCTTGATCGCAGCGGCTGCCCTATCTCTCACGATGGCCAAAGCTGCAGGCTCACCAGCCATGGCTCGGGGATGTTCGGCATCGATGAATCGCACGGGTGGTATGACAGACACGCATTTGACGCTGCATGGCGTCTCCTATTCGCTGCCGCAAGGCCGGCAGCTTTTCTCCGATCTCCACGCCCGCTTTGACCGCCAGCACACCGCGCTGGTCGGCCGCAATGGCGTGGGCAAAACGGTGCTGGCCCAGCTGCTGGCCGGCGCGCTGGAGCCCACCAGCGGCCGCATCAGCCGTGCAGGCCGCATCCATTACCTGGCGCAGGACCTGCTGGTGCAGCACCCCGCGCAAAGCATTGCCGAGCTGGCTGGCCTGGCACCTGCGCTGGCAGCGTTGCAGCGCATCGAGCAAGGCAGCAGCGACCCGCAGGACTTTGCGCTGCTGGCAGAGCGCTGGGATCTGCGCCAGCAGTTCCAGACCCTGCTGCAGGACAGCGGCTTGCCCGCGCTGCCCGCCGAGACCCCGGCCCACACCTTGAGCGGCGGCCAGGCGATGCGCGTGGCGCTGTTGGGCGCGCAACTGGCCCAGGCCGATTTTCTGATTCTGGACGAGCCCAGCAACCACCTGGATGCCGCTGGCCGCGCGGCACTGGCGCAGCGCCTGCAGCACTGGCCCGGCGGCCTGCTGCTGATCAGCCATGACCGGCGCCTGCTCGCCCAGATGGAGGTGATCGCCGAGCTGAGCAGCCAGGGGCTGCGCATGTACAGCGGCTCCTTTGGCGGCTACCAGCAGGCGCAGCAGCAGCGCGCGCAGCATGCGGCGGATGCACTGGCCCGCAGCAAGCTGGAGCGCAAGCGCAGCGAGCAGGCGCTACAGGGCCAGCAGGAGCGCCAGCAACGCAAACAGGCCAGAGGCCACCAACAGGGCAAGCAGGCCAACCAGGCCAAGATCCTGCTGGGCCGCGCCAAGCAGCGCGCCGAGGCCAGCTCGGGCAAGCTCGTAGCCCAGCATGCCGCTGCCCGCGAGGCCTTGAACGCCCGCGTCAGCGAAGCGGCCCAGGCGATCGACTGGCAGGCCGGCCCCATCCACTGGCAGCTGCCGCCCGAGGCCTTTGAGCAAGGCCGCAGCAGCGATGCCCTCGTCGCCGAGCTGCAGGACCTGCTGTCCCCCCGCCTGGCGGGCAGGCAGCCGCTGAACCTGCAGCTGCGTGCAGGCCAGCGCCTGGCCATCACCGGGCCCAACGGCTGCGGCAAAAGCAGCCTGCTGCAGATCCTCGCCGGCCAGCTGGCGCCAAATGCAGGCCAGCGCCAGCTGCATGTGCCCTGGGCCATGCTGGACCAGCAGCAAAGCCTGCTCGACCCCGCGCGCAGCCTGCTGGCCCAGCTGCAGCAAGGCAACCAGCAGACGCCGGAAGGCGTACTGCGCATGCGCCTGGCGCAGCTGGGGCTGGATGCGCGCTGCATTCTGCAGCCCAGCGGCCAGCTGAGCGGTGGCGAGCGGCTCAAAGCCGCCATGGCCTGCGCGCTGTACCGCGATGCGCCCGCGCAGCTGCTGCTGCTGGACGAGCCCGACAACCACCTGGACCTGCCGGCGCTGCAAGCGCTGGAGCACATGCTGCGCAGCTACCCTGGCTGCCTGGTCGTCGTCTCGCACGATGAGGCGCTGCTCGATGCGCTGGCCTTGACGCACCGGCTGGCATTCGACGGTGACCGCTGGGAGTTGGCGCCATGGAGAAGGGGTACGCAGTCCTAGCCTCCGCCTGGTGGCATCCGGAAGTTCTCGCTGATACGCCGCTCGGCACCTTGGCACAGGCCCAGCCAGCGTTGCCATTGCCGGGCCAGCCAGCTGCGCGGCAGCGGGGCCGCTGGCGGTGGCGGATGGGGTAAGGGTTCAGGCAGTGGTCGAGGGTTTTGCATGGCCACCGATGCTCGGCCTCGTCCAGACTTCTGTAAAGTTGAATTTCCTATGCATTCACTTCAGAAAAACTGATGCGCAACCTCAACCTCGACCAGGTGCAGACCCTGGTCGCCATTGCCGACCTGGGCACCTTTGCGGCGGCCGCGCAGGCGCTGCACCTGTCGCCACCGGCCATCAGCCTGCATATCAAGGAGCTGGAAACGCGCATGGACACGGCCTTGCTGGTGCGCGGCCGGCGCCAGGCGGTGCTCACGGCGGCGGGCGAGCTGCTGGTGGCCCATGGCCGCAAGCTGCTCGACGCCAGCGATGAGCTGATCGACCTGGTGCAGCGCCGTGCCAGCGGCCGCGAAGGACTGGTCAAGGTGGGCGTGTCGGCAGGGGTCAGCACCCGCTTGCTGCCGATGATGCTCGAACAGCTGAGCAGCCGCAGCCCGGGGGTGGAGGTCAAGCTCGAAGCGGTGGGTTCGGCCGATGCGATGCAGCGCCTGCGCACCGGCTCGCTGGATGTGGCCATTGTGGCCAGCCCCCAGCCCAGCAGCGCCGAGATCGTGCTGACACCCTGGCGCAATGACCCGATGGTGGTGCTGCTGCCCGCCGCCTGGAAGGCGCCCAAGCGGGTAACGCCGGACTGGCTGGCCGGCAAGCGCTGGGCCTCGTTTGCACCAGCCACGCAAATGCATGGGCTGATTGCCGGCTGGTTCGGGCAGGCCGGCCACCACCCCCGGCCCTTTCTGACCCTGAGCTACCCCGGCGCCCTCAAAAGCCTGGCCGCCGCCAGCCAGAGCGCGGTCATCCTGCCGCTCGAAGAGGTCGAAGACCAGCTGCAACTGCCCGGCGTGCAGGTGCGCCATCTCTGGCCCCGCCTGATGCGCCCGATGGCCGTGGCCCACCGCCGCGATGGCAGCCACAACCCGGCAGCCGCTGCGGTGCTGGCGGTGCTGGCCGCTTTTGCGCTGCCCGGCTGATGTCCTGTGTTTGACAGGGGCCAGGGCCCCGCGCCTGCCATCATGGATGGATACCAACAAGGAGACATGCATGGCAGACAAGATCGGTTTTATCGGCCTGGGCCGCATGGGCAAACCCATGGCTGCCAACCTCGTCAAGAAGGGTTTCGCACTGGTCGTCCATGACCTGAACCAGACGGCCGTCAAGGACCTGGTCGCGATGGGTGCACAAAGTGCCGAGGTGCCCGAACTGGCGCGCGACTGCAGCATCATCGTCACGATGCTGCCCTCGTCGGTGGAGGTGGAGCAAACGGCGCTGGGCGAGGGCGGCATCTTTGCACATGCCCAGCCCGGCAGCATCCTGATGGACATGAGCACCATCGATCCGCTGGCCACCGACCGGCTGGCGCAGCAGGCCGCTGCCAAGGGCCTGTCGATGGTGGATGCGCCGGTGGGCCGGCTGGCCGAACATGCCGACCGGGGCGAATCGCTCTTCATGGTCGGCGCCAGCGATGCCGACCTGGCCCGCGTGCAACCCCTGCTGAACGCGATGGGCACCACCACCCACCACTGCGGCCCGGTGGGCACGGGCGGGCGCACCAAGCTGGTCAACAACTACCTGGCCGTCACCCTGACCCAGGTGAATGCCGAGGCGCTGGCGCTGTCGCAGCGCTTTGGCCTGGACATCGGCAAGACCTTGCAGGTGCTGCTGGGCACCTCGGCCACCAATGGTCAGCTGCGCATGAACTTTGCCAACAAGGTGCTGCTGGGCGACACCACGCCGGGCTTCACGATCGACCTGGCCCACAAGGACATGTCGCTGGTCATCGCCGCCGCCCATGCGAGCAAGGTGCCGATGCCGGTGGCCGCTGCGGTGCATGAGTCGTACAGCCTCGCCCGCGCCAGCCAGCACGGCGGCCTCGATTTCTCCGGCATGGCCGATGTGCTCTGCGGCCTGGCAGGCATCGACAAGCCGCGCGTGCCCAAGGGCTGGACACCCGGTTGAGGGGCTGATCCCGGAGGCTGCGATGTCAGCCCTTGTCCTATGCCCGCCGCAGCGCAAAATGGGTACAAAGACTGCTGTTCCACCCTCTGCCGAGACCCGCCATGTCCACGCCTATCCCTGCCCCTATCGCCGCTCTCTGGCGCAATAACGACAAGATCGCCGCGATCAAGCGGCTGCGCGAAGCTACCGGCATGGGCCTGGCGGAGGCCAAGAGCGCATTGGAGACGCAGCTCGATGGTGACGATGGACGGGAGCTGCCCGGCGGTGCAGAGGCATTGCGCCCCGCAATTGAAGCGGCGCTGGCGCGGGGCGACAAGATCGTCGCCATCAAGCTGCTCAAGGATGCCACCGGCATCGGCTTGAAAGAAGCCAAGGACCGCATCGAATCCGGCGACCCCCAGCAGTGGTTGCCGCAGCCCAACGCCGCCACGAGCCCCGGCAGCACGCCGGCCGCACCCGCTGCTGCAGCGTGGATGGCACCGGACCATGAGCCGGGCCGGGTGCGCAGCTCGGGCGCCTGGACGGCGGTTTTCGCCGTGGTGCTGGTTCTGCTGCTGGCGGGCTGGTACTTCTGGCGCGCCTGATCGGCAGACCGCCGGGCTGCGCTGCGCGTCAGCGCGCGGCAGTCCGGCCGCCTAAGCGTCAGCGCTCAAAGTCTGCTGCACTGTGCCGCTCGGGCATCGGTGCATCGCCCCGGATGCGGTTGACCCGCTTGCCGCGTTGCACCGCAGGGCGCTGCGCGATCTCATCGGTCCAGCGGCGCACATGGGTATAGGTGCCCACATCCAGAAACTCGGCTGCACTGTAGACCTCGTTGTTCAGCAGCGCGCCATACCAGGGCCAGGCAGCCATGTCGGCAATGCTGTAGTCCTGTCCAGCGATAAAGCGGTGCTCGGCGAGCTGGCGGTCGAGCACATCGAGCTGGCGCTTGACTTCCATCGCATAGCGGTTGATCGGGTAGGCCATCTTCTCGGGCGCATAGGCATAGAAGTGGCCAAAGCCGCCGCCCAGAAATGCCGCGCTGCCCACCTGCCAGAACAGCCAGTTCAGCACCTCGGTGCGGGCCGCTGCCTCCTTGGGCAGGAACTGGCCAAACTTCTCGGCCAGGTGCAGCAGGATGGAGCCCGACTCGAACACCCGCACGGGCGTGCTGCCACTGCGGTCCAGCAGCGCGGGGATCTTGGAGTTCGGGTTGACCTCGACAAAGCCGCTGCCAAACTGGTCACCCTCGCCGATATTGATCAGCCAGGCGTCGTACTCGGCCTCGGCAATGCCCAGCTCCAGCAGCTCTTCGAGCATGATCGTCACCTTGATGCCATTGGGCGTTCCCAGCGAATACAGCTGCAAGGGGTGCTCACCCACCGGCAGTACCTTGTCGTGCGTGGCGCCCGCTTCGGGGCGGTTGATATGGGCGAAGGCGCCTCCATTGCCTTTGTCCCAGGTCCAGACCTTGGGCGGTTGGTACGGTTGATCCGACATGCTTTACCTCAGCTTTCTGTACATGGCTGGGGCCCATCGCTGCGGCCCGGCAGGGTGCTGGCGCGTGCTGGGGGCCACCTGCTGCCGATCATAGAGAGGAGCCCGGCGCACTGCAGCGGCGCCGTGAAAGACCACAACGCAGGTTGGCAGCAGCTTGATGCCATCTTGATGGCGGGCCGCACAGTCTAGACATGCGCTCAATGCCGGGCTTTCTACAGTGGGGGCCTCTCCACCCAGGGCTTGAAGCGCAAGCCACCCTCCATGAAACCTGTCGCCATCCTCCAGCATGAAACCTCGCAGGGCCCGGGCGTGCTGCTCGCGCACCTGCAGCAGCACGGCATCACCTATGCATTGATCACGCCCTGCGACAAGGGCATCGCGGCCATGCGGGCGCGCGACTACCGGGGCATCGTCGTGCTCGGCAGCAACCACTGTGCCAATGAGCAGTTGCGCTGGATCGAGCAGGAACGCTGCCTGCTGCAAAGCGCCCTGGCGGCGGAGGTGCCCGTGCTCGGCCACTGCTTTGGCGCGCAGATGCTGGCCCGCGCGATGGGGGCCCGCGTATGGCGCAACCCCTGCGCCAATATCGGCTGGAGCCGTGTCTGGATCACCCCCGACGCGCAGGCCTGCATGGATCTGCCCGCCGAGGCCACCCTCTTCAACTGGCACTACGACAGCTTTGAGATTCCGCACGGCGCTCGCCGTAGCATGTACGGCCGCCACTGCCTGAACAAGGGCTTTGTGCATGGGCCGCACTGGGCTTTCCAGGGCCATCTGGAGGTCACCGCCCAGAGCGTGCGCGACTGGTGCGACGAAGGCGCGCCCGAGCTGCGCAGCGCTGCAGGCCCTGCCGTGCAAAGCCAGGCGCAGATCCTGGCGCAATTGCCCTGGCATATCCGCCAGCTGCACCAGATCGCCGCGCGCACCTACAGCGCCTGGACGGCCCAGCTGCCGCGCCCACGCCTGTTCTACCTGCCCGTCTGGGGAGAGGCGCGCCTGGCGCTGGCATGAGCCGGCACCATCAAAAAAGCCGGTGCATCGCTGCACCGGCTTGGTAGAACGCAGGGTCTGAACGCTTAGACCTTCAGCACGGCCACGCCGCCCAGGTAGGGCTGCAGCGCTTCGGGCACGGTCACCGAGCCGTCGGCGTTCTGGTAGTTCTCCAGCACGGCCACCAAGGTGCGGCCCACGGCCAGGCCCGAGCCGTTCAAGGTGTGGACCAGCTCGTTTTTGCCTTGCGCGTTCTTGAAGCGGGCCTGCATGCGGCGGGCCTGGAAGGCTTCGCAGTTGCTCACCGAGCTGATTTCGCGGTAGGTGTTCTGCGCGGGCAGCCAGACTTCGAGGTCATAGGTCTTGGCAGCGCCAAAGCCCATGTCACCGGTCGACAGTGCCAGCACGCGGTACGGCAGGCCCAGGCGCTGCAGCACATCTTCGGCATGGCGCGTCATCTCTTCCAGCGCCTCGTAGCTCTTGTCGGGGTGCACCACCTGCACCATCTCGACCTTGTCGAACTGGTGCTGGCGGATCAGACCACGCGTGTCGCGGCCGGCCGAGCCCGCTTCCGAGCGGAAGCAGGGGCTGTGCGCAGTCAGCTTGATCGGCAGCTGGTCTTCGCTCAGCACTTCGTCGCGCACCAGGTTGGTCAGCGGCACTTCCGAGGTCGGGATCAGGTAGAGCGCTGCGGTATCGGGCACCGGCTCGGCATCCTGGCCGCCCTTGTTGGCGGCGAACAGGTCCTGCTCGAACTTGGGCAGCTGGCCCGTGCCCTTGAGCGAGTCGCTGTTGACGATGTAGGGCACATAGCACTCGGTGTAGCCATGCTGCTCGGTCTGCAGGTCGATCATGAACTGCGCCAGCGCGCGGTGCAGGCGGGCGATCGGGCCCTTCATCACCGTGAAGCGCGAGCCGGTCAGCTTGACACCGGCCTCAAAGTCCAGACCCAGTGGCGTGCCCACATCGACATGGTCCTTGATCTCGAAATCAAAGCTGCGGGGCGTGCCCCAGCGGCGCACTTCAACATTGGCCGATTCGTCCTCGCCCACCGGCACGCTCTCGTGCGGCAGGTTGGGCACGGCCACCAGCATCGCCTGCAGCTCGGCCTGCAGTTCATCCAGCCGCGTGGCCGACTGCTCCAGCTCGGTCTTCATCGCGGCCACATCGGCCTTGGCGGCTTCGGCAGCGTCCTTCTCGCCCTTGCCCATCAGCATGCCGATTTGCTTGGACAGCTGGTTGCGCTTGGCCTGCAGCTCTTCGGTGCGGGTCTGGATGGTCTTGCGCTCGGCTTCCAGCGCCTTGAAGGCCTCGACATTCAGAAACTGCTGGGGGCTCTTGCGGGTCTGCAAGCGGGCGATGACCGAGTCCAGGTCTTTGCGAAGCAACAAAATATCAAGCATGAATAACCTCTTGGGGTGGGGCAGCGCCGAGGCCTGCCCATGAAAGGGGGTGAGGTGGGCGCCGCCCACCGCGATCAAAGGGAAGTGGACGAGCCGCCAGGCCACCAGGCCTTGTTCAGCGACCCGTCTCCGGAGATCGTGCAGAAATCTCCAGCCCGCCGACATCGATTTTCAGGCCCTTGGGCAGCGGAAATTTCACCGTCTCCTCGATGCCATCCATCTTGCGCACTGATGTGGCACCCAGCACCTTGATGCGCTCGATCACCTGCTTGACCAGCACCTCGGGGGCCGAGGCGCCCGCGGTCAGGCCCACGCGGGCGATGCCGTCAAACCATTCGGGCTTGAGCTCGTCGGCGTTGTCCACCATATAGCCCGGCGTGCCCAGCTTGACGGCCAGCTCGCGCAGGCGGTTGCTGTTGGAGCTGGTGGGGCTGCCCACGACGATGACGAGATCCACCTGGCTGCTCATCACCTTGACGGCATCCTGGCGGTTCTGCGTCGCGTAGCAAATGTCCTGCTGCTTGGGCTCGCGGATCTGCGGAAAGCGCCGCTTGACGGCCGCAGTGATCTCGGCGGCATCGTCCACGCTCAGCGTGGTCTGCGTCACCACCGCCAGTTTGTCGGTCTGGCCGGGGTTGACATGGGCCACATCGCCCACTTCTTCGACCAGGTGGATACCTTCGGACAGCTGGCCCATCGTGCCCTCGACCTCGGGATGCCCCTTGTGGCCGATCATGATGAACTCATAACCCTCCTTGGCCAGCTTGGCCACTTCCACATGGACCTTGGTCACCAGCGGGCAGGTGGCATCGAAGATGCTGAAACCGCGGCGCTCGGCCTCCAGCTGCACGGCCTTGCTCACGCCATGGGCCGAGAAGATCAAGGTCGCGCCCGGGGGCACATCATCGAGCTCTTCGATGAAGATCGCACCCTTGGACTTGAGGTCGTTGACCACATAGGTGTTGTGCACGATCTCGTGGCGCACATAGATGGGCGCGCCAAACTTTTCGATCGCGCGCTCGACGATCTCGATCGCCCGGTCCACACCGGCGCAAAAGCCGCGCGGCTCAGCCAATACGATTTCCTGGGGCCGCAACATGCTCAGAGCACTCCGATCAGCTGGACTTCAAAGGTCACCGGCTGGCTGGCCAGCGGGTGGTTGAAGTCGAATTGCACGGCGCCATCGTCGCGCACCTGCATCGCCACACCGGCGTAGGTGCTGGCACTATCAGGCGTGGGGAACTGCACCACATCGCCCAGCGTGTACTGCTCCATCGGATCGCCCAGCTCATTGAGCAGGCGCCGTGCCACCCATTGCACCATCTCGGGGTTGCGCTCGCCAAAGGCCTCGCCAGCGGGCACGTGGAAAGTCGCATGCGTGCCCTCGGGCAGACCCAGCAGCAGGTTTTCGACCGCAGGCGAGAGCTCGCCCATGCCCAGCGACAGGGTCGCGGGCTTGCCTTCAAAGGTGTTGATCACATCGCCCGCCGGGCCAGCCAGGCGGTAGTGCAAGGTCAGAAACGATCCGGGTTGTACCACTGGCGCATCAACAGGCAGCGGCGTCACGGGGGCCATCGGAGTAGTCATGCAAATCCCTATAAACTGGGGTGTATTGTAGGTTGTAGGGTGAAACCCCTGCATGCAACCTATATCAAAAGATGCCCGGCAGAACCCGATCCAATGGGGAGTTTTGCCCGGACAAAAGGCCACCGGCCGACAGCGAACCGCCAGGAGTGCCCGTGAACACCCATCGTTGCTGCCTTGCCCCTGCCTGCGCATGGCATGCCCCACCCCTGCCCCGCCGGTCTGGCGCGCCCCCGGGGCCAGGCCAGCCCGATTGAAAGGACTGCATGCCCCTCAAAGACCTCCCCGCCGACTGCCAGCCGCGCGAGAAACTGCTCGCCAAAGGTGCCGGCACGCTCACCGATGCCGAGCTGCTGGCCATCCTGCTGCGCACCGGCATGGCCGGCAAAAGCGTGCTGCAATGGGCGGCCGAGCTGCTGGCGCCGCGCCAGCCCGATGCTCTTGGCAGTGTTGGCAGCTTTGGCGGCATCAATGGCCTGCTGCAGGCCAGCAGCGCCGAGCTCTCCCAGGTCAAGGGCCTGGGACCTGCCAAGCGCGCTGAACTGATCGCGGTGCTGGAGCTGGCCCGCCGCGCGATGGCCCAGCAGTTGCAACAACGCCGGCTGCTGGACAGTGCCGCCACCGTCAAAGCCTATGTGCAGCTGCACCTGGCCCACAAGCAGCATGAGGTGTTTGCCGTGCTGTTTCTCGACAGCCAGCACCAGCTGATTGCGCTGGAGGAATTGTTCCGGGGCACCTTGGGCCAGGCCTGCGTCTACCCCCGCGAAGTGGTCATACGGGCGCTGCACCACCACGCTGGCGCCGTCATATTGGCGCACAATCACCCCAGCGGCCAGGTCACGCCCAGCCAGGCGGACAGGCAACTGACGCAGAGCCTGCGGGCCGCCCTGTCCCTGGTCGATGTGCGTGTGCTGGACCATATCATTGTGGGCCCCGGGGCTGCACTGTCGATGGCCGAGGAAGGTGAGATGTGAGTAAACAGGACAAAGCCCGAGGCGCTTCATCGTTGCGCGAGCTCAAGCAGCTGCGCAAGGCGCTGACGGCCTTGCAGGCCGAGCAGGCGGCCCAGCGCCAGTTGCAGGAAGCCGCCCGCCAACAGGCGCTGCGCCAGACCGAACGCGACCGCCTGCTGTTCCGGCAGACCGTGGGCGCCGTGCGCCCGCTGCCCAGCAGTGGCCAGATCCACGCCGAGATGGCGCTGCCCGATCCGCTGCCGCTGCAGCATTGGGCTGATGAAAAACGCGTGCTGCTCGAAGCGATGAGCGACGAGTTCGACGCCAGCACCCTGCTCGATACCGATGACCAGTTGAGCTTCAGACGCAAAGGCATTGGCCGCGATGTGGTCCACAAGCTGCGTGCCGGGCACTGGACCATCCAGCGCCAGATCGATCTGCATGGTCTGCGCACCGACGAGGCGCGCCAGGCGCTGGGTACGTTTATCCGCCAGTCCCAACGCCAGGGGCTGCGCTGCGTGCGCGTGGTGCATGGCAAGGGCCTGGGCTCGCCCGGGCGCATGCCGGTGCTCAAAGGCCGGGTGCATAGCTGGCTGGTGCAGAAAAACGAGGTGCTGGCCTTTGTGCAGGCGCGCCCGGCCGAAGGCGGCGCCGGCGCACTGGTGGTCCTGCTGCGTGCCGCCACGATGACGGCCAGTGCCGTCAACGTGGCCGATGCGCTGCTGGAGATGCAGGCACTGGCCGGGCAGGCCGCCGCCGTGCCCGCCCCTGACCCGGTGGCCCAGCAGGTGGCATCCTGGGCGGCGCAGTACCGCAGCGCCAAGCCCAAGCGCTGACCGCGCGTTTTCAGGATGCCTCGGGCTTGCCCAGCGGCAAAGGGGCCGTGAAGGGGTTCACCCAGCGCTTGTCCGGGTCCTGCAGCGGCAGCGCCTCGCGCGCATCTTCTTCGCCATAGATGCGGGCGATGCGCTCTTCCAGGCGGGGATGGCTGGCCAGCCAGCGCGCGCCGCCCAGGTGCCAGAAGTCGTGCATCTCTTCGGTGCTGTGCACCTCCACCAGCAGCATGTGCTCCACCAGCGGCGCATAGGCGCCGACTGCCCCGCCCCGGGATTGCAGCGCACCGGCCTGCATCGGGTAGTCCTGCTGCCACAGCGCCTCGCGCAGTACGCGGCCCAGGCCATCGGGGTTGCGCGTCCACTGCACGGCCCGGGCATCGGCCAGGTACTCGCGCTGGCGCGATACCGCCGCCTTGAGCGCCTGCGCCGCCAACCAGCCCAGCCAGCCTACGGCCATCAACGGCCTGCCAAACAGCGACACGCCGCGCTCGACCCAATCGCGCCCGTAGTTGAACAGCATCTCCAGCCCGAACACATAGCCGGCCAACTCCATGTTGAGCCGGGTATCGCCCTCGTGCAGATGGGACAGCTCATGCGCCACTACCGCCTTAAGCTCATCGCGGCTGAGGTACTCCAGCGCGCCCATCGACACGACGATCACCGCATCCTCGGCCTCCCAGGCGGCGGCAAAGGCGTTCAGTGACAGGTCACGCGGCAGCACCATGGCCTGGGGACGCCGGGCGCCGGCGGCAATGCAAAGCTCGTCAACGATGTTTTGGTACTGCTGCTCGGCATGCGATACCGAGGGGCGCAGCGCCCGCGCACCCAGTTGCCTGGCCAGGTGCAGCCCGCCCTGGCGCAGATTGCTGCGCTTGATCCAGGCGCCGCCCAGCACCATCAACGTGACAATGCCGATATTGGTGGCCAGAAAACCGGCCGGGTAGTGCACCGCCACCTGCTCCAGCCGCAGTGGGCTGAAAGCCACCGCCACCAGAGCAGGCGTCCAGAACACCAGCGCCAGCACCAGGTGCACACCCACGGCAATGCCCAGCACCAGCAGCGCAAAGGCGGCCAGCAGGCCCCAGGTGCGGCGCCTTGCGCTGGTTTGGAAATCCCAGAATTTCATGCGGTGGCGGCTACGGCTTGGCAGCGCACCGGGCCATGGCCCTTAGAACTGCACACGAACGGCTTCGCGTTCCTGGGCGCTTTGCGTCGACTGCAGCATCGGCATCGCATGGAAGCCGAGGATCGAGGCCACGACAATCGCCGGGAAGGCGCGGGAGGCGTTGTTGAACTCCAGCACCTGGTCGTTATAGGCCTGGCGCGCATAGCCGATGCGGTTTTCGGTGCTGCCCAGCTCTTCGCTCAGCGAGCGCATCGTGTCATCGGCCTTCAGATCAGGATAGCTCTCGGTCAGCACCATCAGCCGGCCCAGCGCGCCCCCCAGCGCGCCCTCCGCAGCCACCATCGCCTCGGCCACCTCGGGCTTGCCGGGCGCGGCACGCAGCGCACTGGCCGCTGCCTGGGCCTGGCCGCGCGCGCGGATCACCGCCTCCAAGGTCTGGGACTCGTGCTCCAGGTATTTCTTGGCCACCGCAACCAGGTTGGGCACCAGGTCATAGCGCCGCTTGAGCTGCACATCGATCTGCGCCAGCGCATTGCTGGTGCGGTTGCGCAAGGTCATCAAGCGGTTGTAGACCAGCACGCCCCAGACCAGCACGGCGGCGGCCAGCGCCGAGACCACCATCAAATTGGTATTCATAACCCTCATCCACCCTCATTGTTTTTAGTGGCCTGATTATGGGCCAAAGCGTCGCCGGGCCCCAATAGGGAATGCAAACCAGGGTGGCCGTTGCATTTTGTGAACCTTCTGCATGACAGATGTCAAGAAATCAGGTATTGGGCTGCGGGCTCGCCGCCACAGCGCGGGGATCAGCACCCACCCGCGCAGGCATCGCGGGGGAGCGGGCCTTGTCAGCGGTTGCGCATCCAGTCGGCGGTCTGGAAAAAGCTCTGGCCCAGGCGGCTGCGCAGTTTCTCGTCCACCCCGACATCGCCCATGGCCTGGTCCATGCAGGCCAGCCACTGGTCGCGCTCCAGGATGCCGATCGAGAACGGCATATGGCGCATGCGCAGGCGCGGGTGGCCAAAGCGCTGCTGGTAGTGGTCAGGGCCGCCCAGCCAGCCGCAGAGAAACCAGAACAGCTTGTCGCGCGCATCCTGCAGGCTGCTGCCATGGGCCTGGCGCAGTTCCTGGTAGCCGGGCTCCAGGTCCATCAGGTCATAGAAGCGGTCCACCAGCGCCCGCACTTTTTCCTCGCCACCGATCCATTCGAACGGGGTGTCAAAGGGGGGTTTTTCTTCGATTTGCATAACGGGCTCTCAGGGTACACGGGGGCAGACCATCCGGGGGAGCGGGCGCTGTGCCAGCACAGCGCCCGTGCTACCGGGCCCGCGATATTACCGCTTTTGGACGGCGTCACACGGCCTCGCGCAAGGTCACGACGACCGGGCGGCGCAGCACCTCGCGCAGGCCCCACCAGCCGGCCACCAGCGCCAGCAACGCACCGCTGACACCGCCGGCCAGCGGCACCCACCAGCGTGGCACCCAGACAAAGTCGAACACGAACCGGGCCAGCGCCCAGCCGATGGCCATGGCCACCACGCTGGCCAGCACACCGGCCAGCAGCCCGACGCCGGCCAGCTCGGCCCGTTGCACCTGCTGCAGCAACTGGCTGCGTGCGCCCACGGCCCGCATGATCGCGTACTCACGGGCGCGCTCCTCGCGCGTCGCGGTGATTGCGGCAAACAGCACCACCAGGCCTGCGGCCAGCGTGAATCCGAACAGGAACTCCACCGCGCGGATGACCTGGCCCAGCACCTGCTGGAGCTGGGCCACGGTGGCGCGCAGGTCGACGTTGGTGATGTTGGGAAACTCGCGCACCAGCGCATTGTCAAAGCCCGGGGCGTCTGGCGCGCGGTAGGCGGCCAGGTAGGTCACGGCGACATCATCCATCTTCGCGACCGGGTACATCACGAAGAAGTTCGCGCGCATCGATCCCCAGTCCACCTTGCGCAGGCTGGTGATCCTGCTCTCGTGCTGCACGCCGCCCATGTCAAACAGCAGGCGGTCGCCGATTTTCAGGCCCAGCGTTTCGGCAATACCTTCTTCGACACTGACGCCCCCCGCCTCGCCCGGCGTCCACCGGCCCTGCACGATCTGGTTGTGCTCCTGTAGCACATCGCTGTGGGAGATGTTGAACTCGCGGTCGACCAGGCGCTTGGCGCGGTCTTCGCTGTAGTCGCCCGGGCCCACGTCCTTGCCATTGATCTGGATGAGGCGGCCGCGCACCATCGGGTACCAGTCCCATTTGTCGATGCCGGCCTGGCGCAGCCGCTGCTGGAAGGCGTCCGCCTGGTCCGGCAGGATGTTGATGACAAAGCGGTTCATTGCATCGGGCGGCGTCGTCTGCCGCCAGGTCTGGATCAGGTCGGTGCGCAGCAGCACCAGCAGCACCAAGGCCATCAGGCCGACGGCCAGGCTGCTGACCTGGACCACGGCAAACCAGGGCCGGGCGGCCACCTGGCGGGTGGCCAGCAACAGCCAGCGTGGCGCCGTGCGCTCATTCACCCCACGGCGCAGCAGCGCAATCGCCGCCGCGCTGAGCAGGCCAAACAGGACGATGGCCATCGCAAAACCACCGACCGCAATGCCGCCGAGCTTGGCATCGCCACTGACCAGCAGCAGCAGGGCCGCAAAGCCCAGCACCCCCAGCAGCAGCACCGAGGCCGACGCCGGGCGCAGGGCACCCAGGTCACGCCGCAGCACGCGCAGCGGTGGCACCTGGGCCAGCTGCAGCACCGGTGGCAGGCCAAAGGCCAGCAGCAAGGTCATGCCCATGCCCACGCCCATCACCAGGGGCCAGCCGCTGGCAGCGGGCAAGGTCACGGCCAACAAGCCCGCCATCAGCCAGACAAACAGGTAGTGCATCAAATAGCCCAGCGCGACGCCCAGCAGGCTGGCCGCCATGCCGACAATGACGAACTCGACCACATAGGCGCCGGCAATGGCGCGCTGGCCCAGGCCCAGCACCCGCAGCAGTGCCGCGCCGTTGAGGTGGGCACTGGCAAAGGTGCGCGCCGCCAGCGCTACGGCCACGGCCGACAGCAGCGCGGCCAGCAAGGCCACCAGGTTCAGGAATTTCTGCGCCCGCTCCAGGGTCTGCTCCATCTCGGGCCGGCCGCTTTGCAGCGACTCGATGCGCACGCCATGCGTATGCGGCTGGGCCACTTCGGTCTCGGCCCATTGCAGAAACTGCGCTGCTGCTGCGGGCTCACCGGCCACCGCAAAGCGGTACAGCAAACGGCTGGCGGGTTGCACCAGACCGGTGGCAGCCAGGTCGCTCCAGTCCAGCATCACGCGCGGAGAAAAGCCCAGAAATCCCGCCCCCCGGTCCGGCTCGATCGTCAGCACCCGGCCAATCGTGAAGCGCTTGTCTCCGAGCCACAGCACCGATCCGGTCTTGAGCGCCAGCGCCTCCAGCAAGCTCGGGTCCACCCAGACTTCGCCAGGCGCCGGAAGGTCGCGGGTGGCGCCATCGGGCTGGCCGGCAGCCGCTGCGGTGCGCAGGCTGCCGCGCAACGGGTAGCCGGCCTGCACCGCCTTGAGGCCAACGAGGCGGGATTCACCGCCATCGGCATCGTCCGCGCGGGCCATCGTCGGAAAGGTCACCGTCGTGACGCCCTGCAGCCCCAGCGCCTGGGCCTTGTCGCTGAACGCCGCTGGTGTGCGATTGTCGCTCACCACCACGACATCGCCGCCCAGCAGCTGGCTGGCATCGCGCTGCAGCCCTGCCTGCAGGCGGTCGGAGAAAAAGCTCACGGACGTCAGCGCCGCCACGGCCAACGCCACCGCCACCAACAGCAGGCGCAGCTCACCGGCGCGCCAGTCGCGCAGCAATTGGCGCCAGCCCAGCGCAAAAAAGTTGTGTTTCATGCAGCAAACATAACTGATGCGCGTTTACCCCCAGCCCAGGCCGGAATTGCGCGCGCAAACGCGCGCTGGCAACCACTCGCCCCGGGCAACGGAGATTTCGTAGACGGCCTCCAATGGCTCCATTGAAAGAGATGATCCCCAACACGGCGATTGCGAGTTACGATATGAAACAACGTTCTCTCAACGAGCCAACCCTATGCAAGCCTTGATTTCACAATTGGGCCAGACCTTTGCCAAAGCTCGCAGTTTGGAGGAGCTGACGCGCCCCCTGCTGGAGATGCTGCAAAAAGTCACCAGTCTGGAATCCACCTACCTCACCCGCATTGATCTGGGCCAGCGCGTCCAGCAGGTGCTGTTCGCGCGCAATACCCAGAGCCTGCAGATTCCCGAGAACCTGAGCGTGCCCTGGGAAGACACCCTGTGCAAACGTGCCATCGACGAGAACCGCCTCTACACCGATGATGTGGGCACGATCTGGGGCGACTCGCAAGCCGCGCGGGCACTGGGAATCCAGACCTACGCCAGCACCCCCGTGCACCTGTCGGACGGTGCGCTGTACGGCACGCTGTGCGGGGCCAGTGCGAAGCGCCAACCGCTGCAGCGCGACACCCAGGACGTCATGCGCCTGTTTGCCCAGTTCCTGGGCCAGCAGGTCGAGCGCGAGCAGCTGCTGGTCCAGATCCAGGTGCAGAACGAGGAGCTGCAACGGCTGGCCCGCACCGATGCGTTGACCGGCCTGCCCAACCGCCGCGCATTGATCGAGCAGCTCGGCCAGCTGCAGGCCATAGCCCGCCGCCAGGAGCGCTATGTACTCGTCGGCATGATCGACATGGATGGCTTCAAGGCCATCAACGACGGCTACGGCCATGAGGCGGGTGACCGTTTCTTGCAACTGCTGGCCGACCAGATGCGCGAAGCGATGCGCGGCTCGGACCTGGTTGCGCGCCAGGGCGGCGATGAATTCGCCTTTGCCGGTCTGGGCCCGTTTCTGAGCGAGCCCGTCGCACCGGCCCTCAACGAAACGCAGGCGCGCCTGTTTGCCAGCACCCGCGCCGAGGCCCTGTGCCTGGGCCAGGGCGTGAGCCTGAACTACCAGGGTGCCAGTGTGGGCCTGGTGGCGGTGACGCCGGACACCGATGCGGACAGTGCGCTACAGCAAGCCGACCTGGCGATGTACCAGACCAAGCAGGCCCGCAAAGCGCGCAATGCGGTCGTTGCCTGAGTGCTGAGACGGCGCCCAGGCCAGCGGACATTGCGAGACGCTGGTCAAGCCTCGGCGATCTGCGCCGCGGCCACGGCGCCAGCGGCCGTCAAGGCCAGCATCCAGCGCCCTTCCGATGCGTCAGCCACCACCCAAGCGGGTTGCTGGGCTTGCTGCAGGCGCCCGTTGAGCATGGCCAGCTCGCGCAACACGCTGCTGGCAGGGGCATCCAGACATTTGGCGATGCGCACCAGCGCCACCGGCTGCCCGGCGCGGGCCTGCTGCTCCTGCGCCAAGACCTGCACCATGCGCTGCGCCAGCGGCGAGAGCTCCGGCAGAGCGGTGCGCCACTCCATCACTGCGGCGCCTGGCCTGGCTCCAGCACCACCGGAATGGATTTGGACGTTGGCGTGCCCGCATGTGCCGCCACTGCCGACAGTGGCACCAGCGGGTTGGTCTCCGGGTAGTAGGCCGCCAGGTTGCCGCGCGGAATGTCATAGGCCACCAGCTTGAAGCCTTCCACGCAGCGCTGCTGGCCATCGTCCCAGACGGTGCGGATATTGACCCAGTCACCATCGGCCAGGCCCAGATCGCGAATGTCATCGGCATGGATGAAGACCACCCGGCGCTGGCCAAACACGCCCCGGTAGCGGTCGTCCATGCCATAGATCGTGGTGTTGTACTGGTCGTGCGAGCGGGTGGTCAGCAACGTGAACACGCGCTGGTCATGCAGGCGTGCGCGCGCCCGGTGCGTGGGGGTGGCCACCGGCACCGCATGGGCGTGGAAGCTGGCCTTGCCACTGGCCGTGGCCCAGATGCGCTCGCTGGCGGTGTTGCGCAGCCGAAAGCCACCGGGCACGGCCACGCGCTGGTTGAAGTCGGCAAAGTCGGGGAAGACCTTGGCGATCTCGTCGCGGATCAGTGCGTAGTCAGCGGCCAGCGCCAGCCAGTCCACCCGGCTGCGCGCGCCCAGGGTGGCGTGGGCCAGGCGCGCCACAATCGCCGGCTCGGACAGCAGATGGGCCGAGGCCGGTGGGTTCATGCCCATCGACAAGTGCACCATGCTCATCGAGTCCTCGACCGTCACGCCCTGGGGCTGGCCGTTTTGCAGGTCGATCTCGGTGCGGCCCAGGCAGGGCAGCAGCAGGGCCTCGCGGCCATGCACCACATGGCTGCGGTTGAGCTTGGTGGTGACCTGCACCGTCAGCGCGCAGCGCTGCAGGCCTTTCCAGGTCTCATAGGTATCGGGCGTGGCAGCGGCAAAATTGCCCCCCAGCGCAAAAAACACCTGGGCCTGGCCATCGCGCATGCTGGCAATGGCCTCCACGGTATCCATGCCGTGCGCGCGGGGTGGCGCAAAGCCATAGACCTCCTGCAGCCGGTCCAGCAGGGCTGCAGGCGGCTTTTCCCAGATGCCCATGCTGCGGTCGCCCTGCACATTGCTGTGGCCGCGCACCGGGCAAGGCCCCGCTCCTGGCCGGCCGATATGGCCGCGCAGCAGCAGCAGGTTCAGAATCATCTGGATCGTGGCGACCGAATGCGCATGCTGGGTGATGCCCATGCCCCAGCAGGCAATCACCTTGTCCGCGCCCAGGTAGACATCGGCCGCCGCCCGCATCTGCGCCTCGCTCAGGCCCGACTCCTGCGCCAGCAGCGCCCAGTCTTCCTCGTGCAGGCTCTGCGCCAGCGCCTCAAAACCGGTGGTGTGCGCGGCGATAAAGCCATGGTCCAGCACACCGCCCCGGTCCGCCTCCTGCTCCAGCACATGCTTGAGCATGCCCCGCAGCGCCGCCAGGTCGCCACCCACGCGCAACTGAAAATAATGCGTGCTGATGGGGGTGGAGCCCAGGGTCGCCATCTCCAGCTTGTCCTGCGGGTCGGCAAAGCGCTCCAGCCCGCGTTCGCGCAGCGGATTGAAGCTGACGATGCGCACGCCGCGCTTGTGCGCCTCGCGCAGCTCGCCGAGCATGCGCGGGTGGTTGGTGCCCGGGTTCTGGCCAAAGATGAAGATCGCATCGGCCTCTTCAAAATCCGCCAGGGTTACCGTGCCCTTGCCCACACCGATCTGCTCGCGCATCGCCGTGCCGCTGGGCTCGTGGCACATGTTGGAGCAATCGGGGAAATTGTTGGTGCCGTATTCGCGCACAAACAGCTGGTAGAGGAAGGCCGCCTCGTTGCTGGCCCGCCCCGAGGTGTAGAACACCGCCTGGTCCGGGCTGGGCAGCGCGTTCAGATGCCGGGCAATCAGCGCAAAGGCATCGTCCCAGGCGATCGGCAGGTAGTGGTCGCTGGCCGGATCGTAGACCATCGGGTGCGTCAGACGGCCCTGGTCCTCCAGCCAGAAATCGCTGTGCTCGGCGAGCTCGCGCACGCTGTAGCGGGCAAACAGCTCGGGGCCTGCACGGCGGGCGGTGGCCTCGGCGGCAACGGCCTTGACGCCGTTCTCGCAGAACTCGAAGGTCGAGGCATGGTTGCGGTCGGGCCAGGCGCAGCCCGGGCAGTCAAAGCCGTCGGGCTGGTTGGCGGACAGCAGCGTTTTCGCGCCCTTGACCGCGATATCGTGGTGCAGCAGCGTGTTCTTGACACTGTTTAAAGCACCCCAGCCACCGGCTGGGCCTTTGTAGAAGGCGATTTTTTGTTCTTGCATGGCAGGACTGGTTAGAACGTGTTTACGATCTCCTCGCGCCGCGACAGTGGTTTTGCGGGATGGGAGGCGAGGGGGGCGCCCAGCCGCGCAATACCGCAGCAATAGCCATGCTATTGCGAGGATTTGCAACGATGCAGACCGCCCCTAGCCGGGCTAGCCGGGCGCCCGCAAAACCGCTGTCCCTACGGGTTGGAGTGAAATCGGGCGATTTCTGCGCGCTGGCCCTTGCTTGCACCCCGGTGCAAGCTGCGGACCAGCCCTTCGAACTCATCCCGATTGCACTCCAACGCGGCTGCGTAGAGATCGTGAACACGTTCTCAGCCCTGCATTTCAACCCGCGACCCGCCCTGCGTCAAATTCAATGCCGCAATGCCGGCATTCGCAAAACTATGCTTGGTCCGGCGGGGCCGCTGCCAAGGCGCCGGCATGCTGCAGGCACTGCTGCTGCCATTCGTCCTGCGCCATCAGCGCGCGCGCCGCCTCCATCGCGGGCATGCCCTGCTGAGATTGCTGGTAGAGAAAGGCGACCTCGCTCTCGACCACCGGCTCCACCAGCGGCCAGGCGCGCAGGCCAGGTGTGTGCCGCACGGTGGCCAACACGGCGCCCGGAACGATGCTGGCCACCTGGCCCTCGCCCACGGCCTGCAGCAAAGCCTGGACGGAATTGGTCTCCATCGCCGGCTGCACCAGCACGCCCACGGCCAAAAAGCTGCGCTCGACGATCTGGCGGTTGTGCATGTCGGGCGTCAGCAGGCACAGCGGCTGCTGCGCGGCCTGGGCCCAGCGCAGCGGCTCGGCGGCATGCAGGGTATCGCCCACACAGGCCGGGTGCGGCGCCGCTTGCAACAGGTAGTAGTGTTCCTGGTACTGGGGCGCGCAATAGGTGCGCGGGCGGCGGATGCGGTCGCTGTAGCCCAGCGCCAAGTCCAGGCTCAGCTCTTCCAAGCCACGTTCAATATCGGGGGAACTCATCGCATGCAGCGCCGGCACCAGGCCCGGATGCTGGCGGCGCAGCAGGCTGGCAAAGCGCAGCAGCATCGGCATGGCCGTAGGCACGGCCGCCATGCGTAGCTGCCCTTGCAACTGGCCCGCCTGGGCGCTCAGGCGCTGGCGCAGGCGCGCCTCGCTTTGCAGCATCTCCAGGCCGGTCTGCAGCACCTGCTCGCCCTCGGGCGTGAAGCCGGCAAACACCCGGCCCCGGCGCACGATGGCGACGCCAAACTCGGCCTCCAGCGCGCGCAGCGCGTTGGACAGTGCCGGCTGGGTGATATGGCAGGCCTGGGCTGCCCTTGCGAAATGGCCGTGCGCATGGAGCGCGGCCAGATAGCGCATGGCAGCGAGCAGGTTCATCAGGTGTTGCTGCTGACGGAGATGGTCGGGAACTTCGACGAGAAGTCCTTGGCCTGCTGCGCGATCTTGACCGCGATGCTGCGGGCCACCTGCTTGTAGATGGCCGCCACTTCGCTGTCAGGCGCCGCCACCACGGTGGGGGTACCACTGTCCGCCTGCTCGCGGATCTGCATCGACAGCGGCAGCGCACCGAGGTAGTCGAGCTGGTAGTCGGCCGCCATATGCTTGCCGCCATCGGCGCCAAAGATATGTTCCACATGGCCGCAGTGGGTGCAGACATGCATCGCCATGTTCTCGATCACGCCCAGGAGCGGCACACCCACCTTCTCGAACATCTTGATGCCCTTGCGCGCGTCGAGCAACGCGATGTCCTGCGGCGTGGTGACGATCACCGCACCGGTCAGCGGCACGCGCTGGCTCAGGGTCAGCTGGATGTCGCCGGTGCCCGGTGGCATGTCGATCAACAGGTAGTCGAGGCCGGCCCAGTTGGTCTGGCGCAGCATCTGCTCCAGCGCCTGCACGGCCATCGGGCCGCGCCAGATCATCGCCTGGTCCTGGTCGACCAGCAGGCCGATCGACATCACCTGCACGCCATGGTTGAGCTTGGGCTCCATGGTCTTGCCATCGCTGCTCTCGGGCTTGCCGTCCACGCCCATCATCATCGTCTGGCTGGGGCCGTAGATATCGGCATCCAGCACGCCGACGCTTGCGCCCTCGGCCGCCAGCGCCAGCGCCAGGTTGGCGGTGGTGGTGCTCTTGCCCACGCCACCCTTGCCCGATGCCACGGCAATGATGTTCTTCACACCGGGGATCAGCGGCACACCGCGCTGCACGGCATGCGTGATCACCTTGTTGCTGATGGTCACCGAGACGTTTTCGACGCCCGGCACCGCCTTGGCAGCCGCCACGAACTGGCTGCGCAACTGCGGCACTAGGCTTTTGGCGGGATAGCCCATCTCTACATCAAAGGCGACATCGCCGCCATGGATCTGGAGGTTGCGCACGGCACGCGTGCTGACAAAATCTTTGCCCGTATGCGGGTCTTGAACGCTGGCCAGCGCGGCCAGTAGCGCGGTTTCGGTCACTGTCATCGTGTTTTCTATTCCTGAGACAGCAATAAGTCTAGCGAACCGCGCTTGCCCTTGCGAACCAGCGACAATCTGGGCTTTTCCCCTGCACCTCTTGAAAGACCTGCACCCGTGAAACTGAAAATGGCCGAGAACTCCGTGTTTGCGATCTTGCTGCGCTCGTCGTGGTGGATCAGTGTGGTGGTCGGAGCCATCATCGTGGTGCTGTGCCTGGCGCTGCTGCCCAAGGACATCCGCTTTGTCGGCGCAGCTGGCAGCCTGCCATTCTTCGTGATCGGCGCCATGGCCGCCAAGCGCCAGTGGAACCAGCCCAGCGCGGCGGCCAGCCAGGCGCTGCTGGCGCAGGCCAGCGCCCTGTCCAGCCGCGACATGCAGGCCTGGCTGAGCCGCGCCTGGCAGGCCGAAGGCTATACCGTCACCCCGGTGCAGCAAGGCGCCGCCGATCTGCAGCTGGCGCGCAACGGCCAGACCACGCTGGTGCAAACCAAGCGCAGCAAGGCCGGCGTACATGGCATCGAGCCGCTGCGCGCGCTGCATGAGACCGCCAGCCAGGCGGGCGCCGCCAGCGTCTATGTGCTGCTGCAAGGCGAGCTCAGTGACAACGCGCGCACGTTTGCCCGTGACCAGAAAATCGTGCTGCTGCAGAACCTGGAACTGGCGACCTTGCTGAAAAAGGCGGCGGCGAAAGCCTGACGATGGGGCATTGCGGATAGCGCAGCGACAGCGCCACTTGGCGCAGCACCCCCGTTTCGGCTATGGTGCTGCCCATGTCTGCCGCTCTGCACTACAGCCCCCATTCCGCTGCCACCGCCATCGTGCTGTCGGGGGGCGGCGCGCGCGCCGCCTACCAGGTGGGGGTGTTGCAGGCGCTGTCCCGCCTGCGCCAGAACGCCGGGGCTGACCATGAACCCACGCCCTTCCCTATAGCAGTAGGCACCTCGGCCGGCGCGATCAATGCGGCCGGCCTGGCCTGTGGCGCTGAGCATTTCGACCTGGCGGTGCAGCGCCTCTCGCGGGTGTGGCGCAACTTCTCCACCAGCCAGGTCTACCGCGCCGATGCCTTTGGGGTCATGCGCAGCGGGGCGCGCTGGCTCAGCCTGCTGACCCTGGGCTGGGCGCTGACCCGCTGGCACCACAGCAAACCCCGCTCGCTGCTGGACAACGCCCCGCTGCTGGAGCTGCTGCAGGCCGAGCTGCCCCTGGAGAAAATCCCCCATTTGCTGCGCAAAGGCACGCTGTCGGCGTTGGCCATCACCGCATCGAGCTACACCACCGGCGAGCACATCACCTTCTACGAAGCCGGCCCCCATGTCCCCAGCTGGTCGCGCACGCAGCGCCGTGCCATCCAGGACCGCATCAGCCACCAGCACCTGATGGCCTCGTCGTCGATCCCCTTCATCTTCCCGCCCGCCGAGCTGATGCTGCGCGGCCAGTACAACTACCTGGGCGACGGCGCGATGCGCCAGACCGCCCCGCTGGCCCCTGCGGTGCATCTGGGCGCCCAGCGCATTGTGGTGGTCGGTGTGGGCCGCTCGCACGAGGTGCTGAACCTGCCCCAGGGTGAGCACCCGCCGTTCCCGTCGCTGGCCCAGGTGGCCGGCCATGCACTGTCCACGATCTTTCTCGATGCACTGTCGGTCGATGTGGAGCGGGCCCAGCGCATCAACCACACCTTGAGCCTGATCCCCGAGGCCGAGCGTGCCCGCAGCGCACTGCGGCCGCTCGATCTGCTGGTGATCACGCCATCGCAGTCGCTGGATGCGCTGGCGCTGGCGCACCTGCAGGAGCTGCCCACGCCGGTGCGGGCGCTGCTGGGTGCAATGGGCGTGTCGGTGCACAGCCAGAACGTCGGCAGCGCTGCGCTGGCCAGCTACCTGCTGTTCGAGCCGGGCTACACCCGGGCGCTGATGGCGCTGGGCCGGGCCGACACGATGGCGCGGCGCGACGAGGTCTGCGCCTTTTTCGGCTGGGGCAGCCGGCAGGCAGGCCCTGCCAATCCCCTGGTCGCGCCATCTGGCCCGGTAAGCGCCTAGAATTGGCCGGTTCTGGAGCGCCTGCGGGCGCGAGGGCTGGCCATGCCGCCCTCCCTGTGACCAGAATCCGCAACGGCCACCGGCCTGCGTCCTCTCTGTGATTAGAAAGTTCCGCAACCCTATGTCTCAACGAAAGATTTTCGTCACCACCGCCCTGCCGTATGCCAACGGCAACTTCCACATCGGCCACATCATGGAATACATCCAGGCCGATACCTGGGTGCGTGCGCAGCGAATGCAGGGCAATGCGGTCAACTTTGTCGGCGCCGATGACGCCCATGGCGCGCCGATCATGATTGCCGCCGAAAAAGCCGGCAAGACGCCCCAGCAGTTTGTCGCCGACATCGCCGCCGGCCGCAAGCAGTACCTCGACGGCTTCCACATCGGTTTTGACAACTGGAGCAATACCGACAGCCCCGAGAACCACGAGCTGTCCAAGCAGATCTACCTGGACCTGAAGGCCGCCGGCTTTATCGAGACGCGCACCATCGAGCAGTTCTTCGACCCTGAGAAGAACATGTTCCTGCCTGACCGTTTCATCAAGGGCGAATGCCCGCGCTGCCACGCCAAGGACCAGTACGGCGACAACTGCGAAGTCTGCAGCTCCGTCTATGCGCCCACCGATCTGGTCAACCCCTACTCGGCGCTGTCCGGCGCCAAGCCGGTGATGAAGAGCTCGGAGCATTTCTTCTTCAAGCTGTCCGACCCGCGCGCGGTCGAGTTCCTGACCCAGTGGACCCAGGACGGCCAGCATGTGCAGCCCGAGGTGGCCGCCAAGATCAAGGAATGGTTCGGCGTGCGCACCAACCCCGATGGCTCGACCAGCGAAGGCCTGGACGACTGGGACATCTCGCGCGATGCGCCCTACTTTGGCATCGAGATCCCGGATGCACCAGGCAAGTACTTCTATGTCTGGCTGGATGCGCCGGTGGGCTACCTGGCCTCGCTGAAGAACCTGCTGGCCCAGCGTGGCGAGGACTACGACGCCTACATGGCCGATCCGGCGCTGGAGCAGTACCACTTCATCGGCAAGGACATCATCACCTTCCACACCCTGTTCTGGCCGGCGATGCTGAAGTTCAGCGGCCGCAAGACCCCCACCAAGATCTGCGTGCATGGCTTCCTGACCGTGAACAACGGCGAGAAGATGAGCAAGAGCCGTGGCACCGGCCTCGATCCGCTCAAGTACCTGGCCCTCAAGATGAACCCCGAGTGGCTGCGCTACTACCTGGGCGCCAAGCTCAACGGCAAGAACGAAGACGTCGACTTCACCGCTGAAGACTTCATGCTGCGCGTCAACTCCGACCTGATCGGCAAGTATGTGAACATCGCCTCGCGCGCCGCCGGCTTTATCAGCAAGCGCTTTGAAGGCCGCCTGGGCGAGGTGAGCGCCGACGGCCAGGAACTGCTGGCCGTGCTGCGCGCGCAAAAGGAGGCGATTGTGGCCGCCTACGAGGTACGCGACACCGCCCGCGCGGCCCGCGAGATCATGCAGCTGTGCGACAAGGTCAACAGCTATGTCGATGCCAACAAGCCCTGGGAGCTGGCCAAGAAGGACGGCATGGAGCAGCGCCTGCACGATGTCTGCACGGTCTGCATCGAGGCGTTCCGCATCTTGACCATCTACCTCAAGCCGATCCTGCCGGGTGTGGCTGCCGAAGTGGCGAACTTCCTGATCGTGCCGCCCGAGCAATTTGCCGACGTGGACAAGCCGCTGGGCGCTGGCCACCAGATTGGCGTATACCAGCACCTGATGCAACGGGTGGACCCGCTGCAGCTCGAAGCGCTGTTCGAAACCCCTGCCAGCCAGGAAAAGACCGCTGCCGCTGCAGCGCCTGCCAAGGCCAAGAAGGCCGAGAAGAAAGCCGAAGCCGTGGTGGACCCGAACGCCCCCGGTGGCGAGCCGCTGGCCGAGACCATCGGCATCGACGACTTTGCCCGCATCGACCTGCGCATTGCCAGGATTGTCGAATGCAAGGCCGTGGAAGGCTCGACCAAGCTGCTGCAGCTGACCCTGGACGTTGGTGAAAAGGGTGAAGACGGCAAGCCCAAGACCCGCAATGTGTTCAGCGGCATCAGCAGCATGTACACGCCGGAGCAGCTGCAAGGCAAGCTCACCGTGCTGGTCGCCAATCTGGCGCCCCGCAAGATGAAGTTCGGCATCTCCGAAGGCATGGTGCTGGCCGCCAGCCATGCCGACGAGAAGGCCCACCCTGGCATCTATGTGCTGGAGCCCTTCCCCGGCGCGCAGCCAGGCATGCGCATCCATTGATCTCGATGGCCGCTGACCGCCGCCTCCCCAAGCCCCTGCGCTCCGTAGCCGCAGGGGCTTTTTACTGCGCCTCGGCCCTGCTGCTGGGCGGCTGCAGCGTTGTGGCAGTCGGAGCCGCCGCCGTCAGCGTGACCGCCACGGCGGTGGGGCTGGCCGCCGATGCGGCGGTGGGCACCGCCAAGGTGGTGGGCAAAGGTGTAGGCAAGGCCTATGACATGGCGACAGGCGAAGAACAGGACAACAGCGGAATAACAGTGCGCTACCGGGAGCGCAGACCGGGCGAAACCTTCCCGCCGCCGCAGCCCACCGCGCCGCTGGCAACGCAAGCGCCCGCACCTACCCCTCCAATGCCGCCAGCCAGGCCTGCTGCGGCAGCAGAAACCGCCATCCCCAACGGGCCCTGAATCACCCGGTTTTGAGAGCGCTCAGTTACCGGCGTAGCGACCGGGCCGGTGGCTGATCCACAGGAACACGCTCATCACAACGGCGGCCAGCACCGAGTAGGCCACGCGCTCGAATGGCACGACCCACAGCGCCAGCAGCACCACCGTGCAGTCGATGACCATCTGCACCTTGCCGGCGCGGATGCCATAGCGGTCCTGCAGGTAGAGCGACACGATGGTGGCGCCGCCCAGGCTGGAGCGGTGGCGCGCCAAAAAGAGGCAGCCGGTGCCCATCAGCAGGCCACCGGCGATGGCGGCATACAGCGGATTCAGGTAGTCGATATGGATGAAACGCGGGCCGATATCGACCAGCAGCGCCAGCATCGCTACCGAGATAAAGGTCTTGACGGTGAACTCCGGCCCCATGCGCGTCCAGGCAAACCAGTAAAAGGGCAGATTGATCGCGAAGAAAATCGCACCAAACGACAGCCCCGTGGCGTAGTGCAGCAAAAACGCCAGCCCAGCGGTGCTGCCCGTCAGCAAACCCGCCTGCGCAAACAGGCCCAAGGTGATCGAGACAAACAGCGAGCCGGTGAACAGCGCCTGGGCATCTTCAAAGCGGCCATGGCGCATGGCAGGCCCCGGCAGCGCAGCAGGGGCAACGGCCACGGTTCCGGGCAGGCCCGTGGGCGCGGTGGGGCGGGATAGCGGTGAGGACATGTCGGGTGGACAGCAAGTTTCATGCCCGCACAAGGATGGTGCGCGGGGCAGCCTGGCAGGGGTAATGCTAGGTATAAACCCGAATTTTAAAGAGTTTCAGCCCGTTACGGTAAAGGATCTTCTGCAAGACCCTCGCCAAGCGGGATGGGCGCGGATCGGGATGAGACGCAAGGCGTCTTTCGCGGTCAATAGCCGTAGCTATTGACAAGGAAGACCACGCAGCGGATCGCCCGAGCCCGCGTTCAGACCACGGCAGGGAGTTTTGCAGAAGGTCCTGAGGCATATCCGCAACAGTTGGGGGCCTATCACGGCGGATGGAGGCCGCGCTCAGCGGCTGGGCAGCACCTGGGTGCTGTTGCTGCGCAGCACCTTGCCCTGGGCATCAAACACCACGGTGAACAGCATCTTGGTGTTGGGCGGATCGATCCAGCCCCAGTCCCATTCGGCTTCGTTCTTCAGCGGGTAGCTGGTGCGCTTGGCAGGCTGGCCCAGCAGCCGGCGGATCTCCTGCTGGTCCATGCCCGGCTGCACCTTCGCAAAGTAAGCCGGGGCCAGCACCTGGCGCAGCGCGCTCATCTTGCCATCGGTGCCAATGGTGATCATGTAGTTCTGCGCACCGGCGGGCTGGCGCGTGTACTCCAAGGTGTGCGAGCCATCGGCCTCGTCCCAGATCTGGTTGGGTTCGCCAAAACGGTCGCGCACGTCCTGCTCGGTCGAGACGTGCTCCTCCAGTTCCTTGATGCGCTGCTGGTCGCAGCCCGCCAAAAACACGGAAACGGCCAGCGCGGAGGCGGCGATTGCAAATTTGGTAAGGAAGGACATGGTCAGGTTCGGTAGAATCCAGGCACAAGAGGTAAATATACGCTATGTCTTTCTTCCGCCGCCCCGACTACCAATCCGACACCACCCAGTTCCTGCTGAAGCTCAAGGCCGACAAGCCCGAGCTGGAACAAGGCCAGCGCGAAGGCCGCGCCCTGCTGTGGGACAAGGATCTGGACCGCCAGCAGCAAGCCGAGTACCAGACCGCACGTGTGGCGCAAAAGCCCTACGTGTACCAAACCAACCACGATTGATCGCCCTGCCCGCTGCCGGCCGCCTGGCTCCGCAGCGGCTTTCGATCCCGCATAGCCCCCGCGCATGGCAACCCCCGGCAACCTGACCACGGCTGAGGACGACGCACGCCCCGCCGCAGGTGCCGCTGCCATGCCCGAAGTGGTGGACCAGGTGGCGCTCGCCCGCCTGTACGGCGAGCCGCTGTTCGCGATGCCCACCGACCTGTACATCCCGCCCGATGCGCTGGAGGTGTTCCTCGAGGCTTTTGAAGGCCCGCTGGACTTGCTGCTCTACCTGATCCGCAAGCAGAACTTCAACATCCTCGACATTCCGATGCTGAGCGTCACCCGCCAGTACCTGAGCTATGTGGACGAGATCCGCAGCCGCAACCTGGAGCTGGCCGCCGAATACCTGCTGATGGCCGCGATGCTGATCGAGATCAAGTCGCGCATGCTGCTGCCGCCCAAGAAGCAGGCCGAGGGTGAAGAAGCCGAAGACCCCCGGGCCGAGCTGGTGCGCCGCCTGCTGGAGTACGAACAGATGAAGCTGGCCGCCCAGGGCCTGGGCGCCGTGCCGCAGTACGGGCGCGATTTCATCAAGGCCCAGGTCTTCATCGAGCAGGCGCTGCAGCCGCGCTTTCCGGATGTGGAGATGTCCGAGCTGCAAGAGGCCTGGCGCGACATCCTCAAGCGCGCCAAGCTGGTGCAGACCCACAAGATCACCCGCGAAGAGCTCTCGGTGCGGGAGTACATGAGCGCCATTCTCAAGCGCCTGCAAGGCCGGCGCTTTGTCGAGTTCGAGGACATCTTCGAGCCCGAGAAAGGCAGCACCGTGCTGGTGGTGACCTTTATCGCGCTGCTGGAGCTGGCCAAGGAAACCTTGATCGAGATCACCCAGGCCGAAGCCTTTGCGCCCATCTATGTGCGGCTGTCGTACACACCCGTCTGAGCCGCTCCAGGCCTGACCCTGCTGCCGCCCGAGCCCCTTATTTCCCTGCCTTTATTCCAACGGAGACCACCATGCCGCATCTCGTCATCGAATACACCAACAACCTCGAGAACTTCCCCGAAGCCCATCTGCTCGATGCCCTCAACGCTGCGGTGATCGCCAGCGGCCAGGTGCAAAACGAGCAGGACCTCAAGAGCCGCGTCGTGCGCACCGAGCAGTTCGTCATTGGCGCGGACCCCACCGCACTGCGCGGCTTTGTGCATGCCGAGCTGCGCCTGCTGGCCGGCCGCACGCCCGAGGCCAAGCGCGACCTGTCCGACCGCATCGCCGCCGTGCTGCGCGAGTTCACACCCCACCCCGAGGGCATGCTGGTGCAGCTGAGCGTGGACATTGTCGACATGGACCGGGGCGCTTACTACAAGGGCTCGCTGTAAGCAGCATTCAGCGGCCGCCGCATTCGCGGCCCCAAACATACAAGGCCTGCCGACTCTTGCGAGAGGGCAGGCCTTTTTCATTGCGGGCCGAGGCGAAGATGCGGCGCTCAGTGCTCCACAGGCATCTGGCCCTTGTTCTCCCTCTCGATGCGGATCTTGCGCATCACGCCATCGGTGGCCTCGGTGACGGCAAACTGCCAGCCGTCGATCACCACCACATCGCCCTGCCGGGGCAGCGCCCCATTGAACTCGGTGAGCAGACCGCCCAAGGTGGTGAAGGCATCGGCAGACGAGACCAGCTCATTGGAGCCCAGCAGCTGCTGCACCATGTGCACATCGGCGGCGCCGCTGGCCATCCAGGTGTCGGGCTCGCCGTCCACCGCCTGGATCGTGAAGCTCTCGTCCTCGTCGGGGAACTCGCCGGCAATCGCTTCGAGCACATCGACCGGCGTCACGACGCCACTCATCACATGGAACTCATTGATGACGATCACCATATGGCCCTTGGACTGGCGCAGGTCGTTGATCAGCGCGATCACGCCGGCGCCTTCGGGCACCATCAGCGGCTTGCGGATGGTGGCCGGCTGGATGGCGCCATGCTGCATCAGGTCCATCAGCATGTCCTTTGCACGGGCAACACCCTGGAGCTGGTCCACCTGGCCCATGCACACCGGCAAGTGGCTGTGCGGGTTGTCGTTGAGCGAACGCTGGATGGCCTCGGCATCGTCGCTCAGGTCCACCCAGTCCACATCCGAGACGGGGGTCATGATCGAGCGCACCTTGCGGTCACCCAGCGACAGCACGCCGCTGACCATGATGCGCTCTTCCGGCGCAAAGGTCAGCTCGGCCTCGGCAGCGCCCGGGTCGTTCTGCGCATGCTCGGTCTGGCCCTGGCCGCTGCGGCCTGCCATCAGCGACAGCACTTTCAGCGCCGTGCGCTCGCGCAGCGGCACGCGCTGCTCGTGGCGGATCGCGTTGCGCGAGGACACCTGGTTGAAGGTCTCGATCAGGATCGAGAATCCAATGGCGGCATACAGATAACCCTTGGGCACATGGAAGCCCAGGCCTTCGGCCACCAGGCTGAAGCCGATCATCAGCAGGAAGCTCAGGCAGAGGATGACGATGGTCGGGTGCGCATTGACAAAGCGGGTCAGCGGCTTGGAGGCAAACAGCATCACACCGATCGAGATGACGACCGCCGCCATCATCACGCCCAGGTTGTTGACCATGCCGACGGCGGTGATCACGGCATCGAGCGAGAAAACCGCATCGAGCACCACGATCTGCGCGACCACGGCCGAGAAGCTGGCGTAGACCGTGCTGCTCGACTTGCTCAGGCTCACGCCTTCCATGCGCTCATGCAGCTCGGTCGTGGCCTTGAACAGCAGGAACAGACCGCCCAGCAGCAAGATAAGATCGCGCCTGGAGAAACTGAGCGGTCCAACAGAAAACAGCGGTTGCGTGAGGGTCACCAGCCAGGAGATGGCGGTGAGCAGACCCAGGCGCATCACCAGGGCCAGGGACAGGCCGATGACACGTGCCTTGTCCCGCTGGTGGGGCGGCAACTTGTCGGCAAGGATCGCGATAAAGATGAGATTGTCTATGCCCAGAACGATCTCGAGCACCACCAGGGTAATGAGACCAATCCAGATCTGCGGGTCCGAGAGCAGCTCGATCATGCGGCGCTCCCTTCAACGGGCAAAGACACCGTCAGCGGTGTACTGGGGCAAGAACTGAAGGACAGCGACAAGGTGGTCGCACACGGAAGAGGCTCAGGGTCCGGGTTGTCGGGCATACATTCCGAAGGGTTGCTAAACAGCCTCCATCCTAACGTGCAGCACAAAAACCCCTGGCCTCTGGCCCATTCGTCGCGGTAGCCGCACGCCCCAACGCGGCAAGCACGGTCCCCGGCAGACTCAGCGCTCCATCGCTGGCTGCGGCCAGACCGGCACCGCACCCTGCACCTGCGCCGGTATCCAGCCGCGCAGGCTGTTGACAAAAGCCCAGGCCTGCACACGCGGTACATCGCTCAACGTCACCACGCCTTCCTCCAGCTGACCCGCCTCCAGCGCCAGCCGGCGCCCCACGCCGGGCAGCAGGCCGCAGTGCAGCGCCGGCGTGATCCAGCGGCCATCGAGCTGCATGGCGATATTGCCCCGGGTGGTCTCGGTGATCTCGCCGGCCTCGTTCCACAGCAGGGTGTCAAACACGCTGCTGTCCTGCGGCGCCCAGCGCTCGTAGTGCGCACGGCGGCTGGTCTTGAAGCGCACAAACTCGCCGTGGGCCTCGGCCAGCGGCGCGGCCGCCCATTGCAGCCGGACCTGCGCAGGCGATGGCGGACAGGCAAAGGCCTCGGCCTGGAACCTGCCCTGGGCATGGAGCAACAGGCGCAGGCGCCACAGGCCATGGGGCTGGGCCTGGGCCACCGCGTCCAATGCCGCTTGCGCGGCCACGCCATCCCAGCGGTAGCCAAAATGCGCGGCCGCAGCGGCCATGCGCTCCAGGTGCAGCGCAGCATGGCGCAGCTGGCCATCGTCCAGCGCCAGGGTTTCGATCAGCGCAAAGGGCATGCTGGCCCGCTCCAGAAAGGCACGCTTGTGCAGCCACTCGCGCCACTCGCCGTCAGCGGTTGCATCGGCGGTGATGCCGCTGCCAATGCCGCATTGCAGTTGCGCGCCGCGCAAGGCCACGGTGCGGATCGGGACGTTGAAGGTCGCGCGTAGGCCGCCTGCGCCATCGGAGCGCACAACGCCCAAGGCGCCGCAGTACCAGCCGCGCGGCCCAAGCTCCAACTCGGCAATCGCCTGCATCGCCGCCCGCTTGGGCGCGCCGGTGACCGAGCCGCAGGGAAACAAGGCCTGCATCACGTCGGCCAGGCCGGTGCCCTGGGGCAGCTTGGCCCGCACGTCCGAGGTCATCTGCCATACCGTGGGCAGCGCCTGCAGCGCAAACAGCTGCGGCACCTGCACGCTGCCCAGTTGCGCAATGCGCGCCAGGTCATTGCGCAGCAGGTCGACGACCATCACGTTTTCGGCCCGCTCCTTGGCCGATGCGCGCAAGGCCTGGGCCTGGGCCTCGTCCTGCGCGGGGCTGCTCCCCCGTGCGGCCGTGCCCTTCATCGGGCGGGTCAAGATATCGCCCGCGCCGCTGGCCGGTTGGTGCCAGTCAAAAAACAGCTCGGGCGATACCGACAGCAGCTGCTCATCGCCCCGGTCGATATGCAGTGCATAGCCGCCGGGCTGGGCCTGCTGCAACGCGGCAAACAGCGCGGCGCCGTCCACCCCGCCGCCGGGCAAGGCGCTGTGGCCCTGCAGCTGCTGGGTGTAGTTGATCTGGTAGTAGGCGCCGTTGCGGATATCGGCATGGATGCGCGCCATCTGCGCATCGAACTGCGGGCGGCTCAGCGTGCTGCGCCACTGCAGTTGCACGGCGGGCGCTTCGGCCTCGGGCAGCTGCGCCATGTCAGCCGGTGGCGCATCCCACACCGCAAACCAGGCCAGGGGCTCGCCGCTGGGCGCTGCCTGGGTCGGCAAATAGGGGTTCAACGCCGAGGCGGCTTCATAGCGCAAGCCGCCCACGCAAAAGGCCCCGGCGCGCGCGGCCTGCTCCACGGCATCCAGCAAGGCGTGCAAGGATGGCGCGTCCTGCGCCTCCAGCACCCGGTCCGGGCCGGACAGGGCCAGGCGCAGGCGCTGCTGCTCACCGGCCAGAGGCTGGCCCATATCGATGCGGGCAGAAAAGGACATGTGCGCTGTCATAGGGGCGCCAGCATAGCGGCGGCGCCTTGTCCTTGCAGCACAATAGCCCTCTGTCTGCTCCCTTACAGCCCCCGTGTCCTCTGCCCCGCGCCGCGCCCAATGCCCCCGCTGCCTCCGTCCGCAAACTGCCTGCATCTGTGCGCTGGCGCAGCCGCTGCAGGCTGCTACCCAGGTCCTGGTCCTGCAGCACCCGCTGGAGCTGCAGGAAGCCAAGGGCACCGCGCGCCTGCTGCACCTGTGCCTGCCGGGCAGCCGGCTGGAGGTAGGCGAAGCCTTTGACCCGGCACAGCTGGAGCAATGGCTGTATGGCGCCTGGCCCGGCGCAGAAGCCCCCCAGCAAACGCTGTTGCTCTACCCCCAGACACCCGACCAGCCCGCCGCCCTGATGGCGCTGACGGACCGCGACGCGCCAGCACCCGTCCGGCGCCTGGTGCTGATCGACGGCACCTGGCGCAAAAGCCGCAAGATGCTCTATGCCAACCCGCTGCTGGCCCGGTTGCCCCGCCTGGCGCTGACGGACACCGGGCCAGCCGGCTACCGCATCCGCAAGGCACCCCGCGCAGGCCAGCTCTCGACCCTGGAGGCGGCTGCGCTGGCACTGCAACAGCTGGAGGCCTGGCCCGATGGCGCGCCGCCGCTGCAGGCGCTGCAGCAGTCCTTTGACGGGCTGATCGCGCAGTACGAACGCCTGCGCAGCGCCCACTGAGCGATTGGCGCCCTGGCGACAATGCGCCCGCCTGCGCGCCCGGGGGTGAGCGCGCACTCGGGGATACTCCAGGCCATTGCCTTGAACCTGTTTTCCTTTGACTGACGGAGCCCTTGCATGAAGTTCTCGACCCTCACCCTGCTCAGCGCCGCGCTGTGCGCCGCCGGCCTGGCCCAGGCCGCCGCCCCCTCCGATGCCGCCGTGCAACAAGCCAGCAGCGCCAGCCTGCGTGAATGGATCGAGGTGCTGGCCTTGCCCAATGACTCGAACGTGGCAGCCGACATCGAGAAGAATGCGCAGTGGTTCAAGGCGGCGCTGGACAAGCGCGGCTTCCAGACCCAGCTGCTGCCCAACCAGGGCAAGCCGATGGTGCTGGCCACCCTGCCCCCGGTGCCCGGCGCCACCAAGACGGTGCTGTTCTACGCCCATATGGATGGCCAGGCGGTGACCCCGTCGGAATGGCAGCAGGAAAGCCCCTGGAAGCCGGTGCTGAAGGAACGCCAGGCCGATGGCACCTGGAAAGAGATTGCACTGGATCAGCTCTACGGCGCCCAGCCCAACCCCGAGTGGCGCGTGTTTGGCCGCTCGTCGTCCGATGACAAGGCCCCCATCATCATGCTGATGGCCGCCATCGATGCGCTCCAGCAGCAGGGCCTGGCGCCCAGCACCAATATCAAGATCCTGCTCGACTCCGAAGAGGAAAAGGGCTCCCCATCGCTGGGCGGCGTCATCGACGCCAACCTCGAGGCCCTGAAGGCCGATGCGCTGCTGGTGCTCGATGGCCCGATGCATGCCAGCAACCGCCCCACCCTGGTGTTTGGCAACCGGGGCGTGGCCCAGGCCACCCTGACCGTGTACGGCCCCAGCCAGGATCTGCACAGCGGCCACTATGGCAACTACGCCGCCAACCCCGCGTTCACGATGGCGCAGCTGCTCGCCTCGATGAAGGCGCCCGATGGCCGCGTGCTCGTCAAGGGCTACTACGACGGCATCCGCTTTGATGCGCAGACCCAGGCGGTGATGAAGGCCGTGCCCGATGACGAGACCGCGCTGCGCAAGCGCCTGGGCATTGCCCAGACCGAGAAGGTGGGCAACAACTACCAGGAAGCGATGCAGTACCCCTCGCTCAATGTGCGCGGGCTGCAAAGTGCGGACGTCGGCGCCAAGGCCCGCACCGTGGTGCCCGCCCAGGCGATCGCCGAGCTGGACCTGCGCACCGTCCCCGAGACCCCGCCCGAGCGCCTGCTGCAGCTGCTCAAGACCCATATCGAAGGCCAGGGTTTCACGCTGATTGACGGCGAGCCCAGCGCCGAGCAGCGCGCCCAGTACCCCAAGATGGCGAGCCTGAAGATGGGCGGCGTGTCGGCCTCGTCCAGCGCCGTGCGCACCGATCTGAACGCCCCCATTGGCGACTGGCTGCGCCAGGGCATGCAGCAGGCCTGGGGCCAGGCACCTGTGCAGATCCGCATGATGGGCGGCACAGTGCCCACCGGCGCTGCGGTGCAGGCGCTGAAGGTGCCGTTTGTGATCGTGCCGATGGTCAATGCCGACAACAACCAGCACAGCAAGAACGAGAACATGCGCCTGGGCAACTACTTCGATGGCGTCAAGAGCCTGGCATCCATCCTGAGCCAGCCCTGGAAATAAGCCCCAAAAAAGGCCCCCAACTGGGGGCCTGCTGTGCGTAGCGGTTTAGCTCAGCGCTGCGCCGGCACGCCATCCTTCCACTGCGGCCAGTTCTTGACGACCGTGTCGACAAAGACGCCGCCCACGGCTGCCACATTGGCCACCGTTTCGGCAAAGCCGCCTGCGGTTTCGCCGGGCTTGGGGTCCAGGTGGGCCTGGGTCGTTTCCTGCGGGTTGCCCTGGTCAAAATTGACCGAGCCGCGCAGGCTCAGAATCCGGTCCGTCCCATGGCTGCGCTGGAGCACCAGCGCAATGGCGGCGGCCTCCATCTCGGTGGCGACATAGTCGTCCGCGCCGTAGAGCTTGGCGATGTACTGCGCCTCCCTGGACAGGCCCGGGCCGTGGAAGAAGGTATCGCCGGTGATATGCGTGCCCACATGCACGCTGGGCGCCTGGCGGGCGGCGGCATCGGGGTAGCGCATGCGGTAGCGCTGGGCCGATTCGCTGTCCTGCAGCGGCACGGCGCGGGTCATCGCATAGGCGGCCTGGGTCAAGGCCGGATTCAGCGCAAAGCGGCGGTAGTCCTCATAGCCCTTGCGCGGCATGAACACCGGCGCGCCGGCCTGGCCCTCTTCCGGCGCCCAGCGGTGGCCCAGGTCGTAGTCGACCAGCCAGCTGCCCCAGGTCACATCGCCAATGGTGCCGCGCGATGGCGGGGTGCCGGCCACGCCGCTGATCACATAGTAGGCCTGGTCAAAATTGAACCGCGGGTTCAGCACGATGGCCTGGATCGAGGCCGAGGCATTGACCTTGCCCATGCCCAGCACGCTGCCGCACACGCCATCGGCATTGCAGAACACCGGCCCCAGCGCGCCCGGCACCTGGATCGGCTGGGCATCGCGGAAATAGCGCTCATACCAGTGCTGGAACTCGCCGGCCCGGTCGCCGGTATTGGCACCGATCTCGAACATGGCCGCAACGAACACCTTGACCTGGACCGGAGGCGCAGCCTGGGCCACTTGGGCCGTCCTGGGCGGCTGGCTGCCGGTGCTGGCGCAACCGGACAGCAGCGCCAGCAACAGCGCGCTGGCGCACAGCGGCCGGGCGAGAGAGCGAAGCGGGGCACGGGACATGGGATATTTCTCCTGGTCAGACCACCGGTATCTCAGCGCGATCCGGCGTGCTGCGCATTGTAGGTCGGCAGCCTGGCTGCGGCCTGGCCCAGCGCTGTCACCAAGGCATCGACCTCCGGAACCGCCGCCCGGTGCAGCGGCAGCAGCACCTGGGTGCGGAACGGAATCGAAAAGGCCAGTGGCCGCTGCACCAGGCCCTGGCCCATGCAGGCCTGCGCGGTGAACGGGTTCACGATCGCCAGGCCCAGCCCGTTTTGCACCATCGCGCAGACCGCCACGGCGCTGTGCGTCTCCAGCAGCATTTGCCGGCCCACGCTGGCATCGGCAAACACCTGGTCGATCTGGGTGCGGTAGGGGTCGCCCTCGGCCAGGCTGATAAAGGCCTGGCCCGCAAAGTCAGCGGGCTGCAACGCGCGCTTGCGCGCCAGCGGGTGGCCGGCAGGCAGCACTGCGACTTCGTCCAGCGCCGGCAAGGCCACGGCACGCGTGCCAGCCGGCGCCTCGCCGTGCTCGGTCAAGCCCAGGTCATAGCGCTGGGCGGCCATCCACTGCTGCAACAGCGGGGCCTCCTGCGTGGCGACGCTGACTGCGACCGGCCCTTGCGCCTGCTGCATCCGCGCCAGCGCCGCCGGCAGCAGCGCGTGGCTGAGTGCCGGCATGCTCAGCACGCTGATACGCGCCGCTTGGGGGCGCGACAGTGCTACTGCCCGGTCGATGACCCGGTCCAGCCCCTGCCAGCTGCGCTGCACCTCTTCCCACAGCGCCAACGCGCGTGCATTGGGCCGCAGCCTGCCTTGCACCCTCTCAAACAGCGGGTAGCCGAGCAGCTGCTCCATGCGCGCCAGATCGCGGCTCACCGTGGGCTGGGAGCTGAACAGCAGGCCTGCCGCGCCGGTCACCCCGCCCGCCAGCATGACGGCGCGGAACACCTCGATATGGCGGTGCTGCAGCCGGGCCGCTGATGGGCTGGGCTCCTGGGATGGATCGGAAGCGGACGGAGCGGGGCTGGGCGAACGGGGCATGGGCAGGCGGCACGACGACAAAGACATATCCATTATGAATGACATGCCGATAAATAAGCATTAGACCAAATACCTCACCCCGGGCACACTGGGCAGCTGATTTCTCCCATCCCCCGATTCCCCGTTTCCCTGATTCCACGCCGTCCGGCATACCGACTATGAGCAACCCCTTTACCCCCGATCTGCTGTGGCAGCTGGCCGATGACTTCAACACCCCGCTGTGGGTGTATGACGCGGACACCATCCGCCAGCGCATCGCACAGCTGCAGGCTTTTGATACGGTGCGCTTTGCCCAAAAGGCCTGCTCCAACATCCATGTGCTGCAGCTGATGCGTGCGCAAGGCGTCAAGGTCGATGCGGTCTCGCGCGGCGAAGTGCTGCGCGCGCTGGCGGCCGGCTACCAGGGCGGTTTTGGCGAGCCGTCCGACATCGTGTTCACCGCCGATGTGATGGACGAGGCCACGTTGGCCACCGTGGTCGAGCACAAAATCCCCGTCAATGCCGGCTCCATCGACATGCTGCACCAGCTGGGCCAGGCATCGCCCGGCCATGCGGTCTGGCTGCGCATCAACCCCGGCTTCGGCCATGGCCACAGCAACAAGACCAATACCGGCGGCGAGCACAGCAAGCACGGCATTTGGCACAGCGACCTGACGATGGCGCTGGCAGTCATCGCCGAGCGCGGCCTGCAGCTGGTGGGTCTGCACATGCACATCGGCTCGGGCGTGGACTATGGCCACCTGCAGGAAGTCTGCGGCGCGATGGTGCAGCTGGTGCAGCGCACCCACGCGGCCGGCCACCGCCTGCAGGCCATCTCGGCCGGCGGCGGCCTGTCCATCCCCTACAAGGAGGGCGATGCCACCATCGACACCCAGCACTACTTTGGCCTCTGGGATGCGGCGCGCAAGCAGGCCGAGGCGCTGGTGGGCCACCACCTGGGGCTGGAGCTGGAGCCGGGCCGCTACCTGGTGGCCGAATCGGGCGTACTGCTGGGCACGGTGCGCGCCACCAAGGATGCCGGCAGCAACCACTTTGTGCTGGTCGATACCGGCTTCAACGAGCTGATGCGCCCGTCGATGTACGGCAGCTACCACGGCATGCATGTGCAGCGCCGTGGCGTCGGTGTGCTGCCTGCGCAGGGCAATGCCGTCGTCGCCGGTCCGCTGTGCGAATCGGGCGATGTCTTCACCCAGGGCGAGTCCGGCGTGGTGCTGCCCCGTCCGCTCGGTAATGCGCAGGTGGGCGATCTGCTGGTGATCCACGACACCGGTGCCTACGGCGCCTCGATGTCCAGCAACTACAACAGCCGCCCGCTGGCCGCCGAGGTGCTGGTCGAAGACGGCAAGGCGCGTCTCATCCGCCGCCGCCAGACCGTCGAAGAACTGCTGGCGCTGGAGCTCGGCCTCTGATCAGCGCGGCGCCGCGCGCCATTGCGCCACCGCCGCGTCCAGGCGCGGCGATTGCATGGCGCCGACATTGCAGCGTGACCAGCGCGATACCAGGCTGCTGTCGAGGCTGAACACCCGGCCCGGCGCCATCGTCACCTGCCGGGCCAGCAACTCGCTGGCCAGTTGGGCCGAATCCTCGCAACCGGGGAAGGCCGCCCACAGGTAGAGCGACTGCGCGCTGCGCGCAAACACCTCGCAGCCCTGGCGGTCCATCCAGTCCAGCGCCTGCGCCGTGGCCTGGCCCAGTCGCCCGCGCAGGCGCACCAGGTGCCGCTCATACTGGCCCTCGCGCAGCATCACATCGACCATGCGCTCGCAGTACTCCGAGCCGCTCACATGGATGAGGCTGCGCAGATCGGCCAGGTCGCTGGCCAGATCGGGGTGGCAGGCGATGAAGCCCACCCGCAGCGCCGCAGAGAATGACTTGGAAAAGCTCCCGATGTAGATCGTGCGCGCCAGCTGGTCCAGCACCGACAGGCGCGTGGCCGTGGTCGGTTTGAAATCGGCCAGCGGGTCGTTTTCAACGACCAGCATCTGCTGCTGGCCCGCCAGTTGCAGGATGCGGTAGGCCTTGGCGGCACTCAGGTCCGAGCCCGTCGGGTTGTGCGCCAGCGATTGGGTGAAGAACAGCCGCGGGCGCTCGGTCTGCAGCAGGCGCTCGAGCGCCTGCACATCGGGGCCATCGGGCTGGCGCGGCACGCCCAGCACCCGCGCGCCAGCGAGCTTGAGCTTGCCAAACAGCAGGTAGTAGCCGGGGTCGTCCACCAGCACGGTGGTGCCGGGTGTCACCCAGTGGCGGATGACCAGGTCGAGCGCGTCATTGGCGCCCTGGGTCAGCAGCAGCTGCTGGGAGGTCACGCCCAGACCGAACATGCCCAGCTTGCGCACCAGGCTGTCGCGCAAGGGCGCATAGCCCATGCGGCTGCCGTAGCGGAACAGCGCACCCAGCCCTGTGCGCACCACCTTCTGGTGGTAGCGGTCCAGGCGCATATCGGCCAGCCAGCCGATGGGCGGAAAACCATCGCCCAGCGCCAGCGCGTCGGGCTGGGTCTTGAGTTGCTCGCGCATCAGCCAGACCACATCCATCGCGCGCTGCAGTGGCGCGCTGTCATCGCCTGCAGGCACGGCCACCACCGGCCGCTGGTCCAGCACATAAAAGCCCGAGCCGCGCCGCGCCTCGACCAGGCCGCGCGATACCAGCAACTCAAAGGCCGCCACCACGGTGTTCTTCGCATAGCCATGCAGCTGCGCCAGCGCGCGCAAGGAGGGCAGCTTGTCACCGGCGCGCAGCACGCCGCCCGCAATCTGCCGGCCCAGCATGGCGGCCAGGTTTTCCGCAATCGAGGCCTTGCGGCCAGAGGGGGTGGGCATAGGTGCTCCAAGGGGAAAAAACCGGGGCCGCGATGCTGCGTTGCAGCAGCACTGTCCCGGTAAACTGTACCTGTCTATAGCGGTACAGTTTAGGTAGATTGCGGGCTGGACCTATCGCATCCCCCTCAAAAATTACCAGGAGACACCATGGCCACCGATTCCCGCCTGCCGCAGTTCCGCGCCCTCAGCCCCGCCCAGCGCTGGGATGTCATCGCCAAGGCCTGCCAACTGAGCGACGAAGACCGCGCGCTGCTGACCCAGCCCGGTGCCCTGCCCTCCAGCGTGGCCGACGGCATGATCGAAAACGTGATCGGCACCTTTGAGCTGCCGCTGGGCGTGGCCGGCAATTTCCAGATCAATGGCCGCGATGTGCTGGTGCCGCTGGCCGTCGAAGAGCCCTCGATCATCGCCGCAGCCTCGTACATGGCCAAGCTGGCGCGCGAGGACGGGGGGTTTCAGACCTCCAGCACCCAGCCGCTGATGCGCGCCCAGGTGCAGATCGTCGGCATCCAGGACCCCTATGGCGTGCGGCTGGCGCTGTACCAGGCGCGTGCCCAGATCCTGGAGCTGGCCAACAGCCGCGACAAGGTGCTGATCGGCCTGGGCGGCGGCTGCAAGGACATCGAGGTCCATGTGTTCCCCGATTCACCCCGTGGCCCCATGGTGGTCATGCACCTGATCGTCGATGTACGCGATGCGATGGGCGCCAACACCGTCAACACCATGGCCGAGTCGGTCTCGCCGCTGGTCGAGCAGATCACCGGCGGCTCGGTGCGGCTGCGCATCCTGTCCAACCTGGCCGATCTGCGCCTGGCCCGCGCCCGCGTGCGCCTGACGCCCCAGACCCTGAAGACCGCCGAGCGCAGCGGCGAGGAAATCATCGAAGGCGTGCTCGATGCCTACACCTTTGCCGCCATCGACCCCTACCGCGCCGCGACCCACAACAAGGGCATCATGAACGGCATCGACCCGGTCATCGTCGCCACCGGCAACGACTGGCGTGCGGTGGAGGCCGGCGCCCATGCCTATGCCAGCCGCCACGGTCGCTACACCTCGCTCACCACCTGGGAGAAAGACGGAACCGGCGCGCTGGTCGGCACCATTGAGCTGCCGATGCCGGTGGGCCTGGTCGGTGGCGCCACCAAGACCCATCCGCTGGCCCGCCTGGCGCTGAAGATCATGGACGTCAAATCTGCCCAGGAGCTGGGCGAGATCGCTGCCGCCGTGGGCCTCGCGCAGAATCTGGGCGCCTTGCGCGCGCTGGCCACCGAAGGCATCCAGCGCGGCCACATGGCTTTGCATGCGCGCAATATCGCGCTGGTGGCAGGGGCTGTCGGTGAGGAGATCGACCAGGTCGCCAAGCGCCTCGCCGCCGAGCACGATGTGCGCACCGACCGTGCGCTGGAAGTGCTGGCCGAGTTGCGCCAGCGCTGAGACGGTGGACCGCGGGGCACCGCTTGCTCCGCGCCGCAATACACAGTCGCTTTCTATGTACACATCTAAATAGTGCGGAAATACATACAGCTTGATGCAAGTTAAGCCGCTGCGGTGAAGCGGGGGAGACAAACGGCTTCGCATGCAGACACAGTGCCTGCCGGCGTGCGGGCAGGGATCAGCGGGTATTCACTTGTATTCCGCAACAATCGACTAGCAACGTTGTAAACATCTTGCGTAGCTGAGCGGTGATTTACATACAAATACAGTTCTTAATATTATTGGTATTTTTTATTGAATCCATTTTTGCAATACAAATAAACTCAAACCCTCCCTTCGACTGTAGAAAGAGTTCATATGTTTGCAAAATGGATGGCTACGGCCGCCACGCTGTTGGCCTGCCAATGGGTGAGCGCGCAGCCTGTTCCCTATATTCCGACGTTCAGTTGCCAATCGAGCAATGCCATCCTGAACACCGGTTATGACTTTGAAGCGGGGGCGCTGGTCCCCAACGGCGGCGAGGACCTGCAGTGGTGGGTGTCATCCAGCCAGTCGGATCCGACGGGCGCCCTCGGCCCCAGCCCCACGGCGGTTTGGAAACCCACCACCGTCCCCAACACTGCGGCGATACCTGCCGACTGGGTGTCGGGCAGCGCCCTGGGCGGCCAGACCAACTGGATCTCGCCGCTGGCCAACGCCACGACCCGCCCTCGCCCCTATCCGTTCAACCCGCTGGTCACCAACTACTACCGCATGCAGTTCAACTTGCCTGCCGGCATTCCGCCGAGCGCGCTGAAGCTGAGCATGGACTACTACGCAGATGACGGCATGCTCGGTGTGTCCATCAACGGTGTTTTTCAACCGCTGCCCATCGGGAGCTATGCCCCTGGCACCGGCGGGACGGCCCCGCTCAACGGCCAGTGGGTCACCGGCCTCAACACGCTGATCTTCTCCGTGGTCGATGGTGGCTGGGGATCGGGCTTGCTGGCGCACCTGAAGTCAGACAGCCTGATGTGCGAAACCTCATTGACCATTCAGAAGACCATCGACAAGCCCAGCTACACCCCAGGACAGACGGCGAACTACACGATCACCGTGCGCAACCCGGGCCCCTCCGATGCCAGCCTGGTGACGCTCAGCAACGAGATGCCCACGGCCCTGAGCGAAGCAGCCTGGTCCTGCAGCGCCGCCAACGGTGCGGTCTGCCCCGGCGATCTGGGCAATGCGCCTTTCAGCTTTGACCTGCCTCCAGGCGGCGAGTTGGTATTTGGCCTCTCCGGCACGGTGGCCGCATCGGGCAGCCTGGCGAGCGTCGCCACCATCGAGCCCGGCCCGGGTGCGATCTGCGACGCCAGCACGGGCTGCACGGCCACCGCAGAGGCCGAGATCACCACCGAAGTCATCCCGCTGGATCCAGAGCCCCAGCCCACCCCGGAAAAGGTGCCCACCCTTGGCAACTGGGCGATGGCAATCCTGTCGGCGCTGACGATCGCGCTGGTGTGGACCCAGGCCCGCAGGCGCCAGCGGGGCCGCCCACAACGCTGATAGCGGGCCACCCCGCCGCCGCCAGGCCTCGTACTGCCCCGCAGGTGGTACGAGGCTTGTGTCTGTCTGGTCTGGCACAGAGGGACGCGGCAGCCGGTCGCCAAGTTGACTGCGGCCACGCATGCGGCCGCCATGGCCCAAAGGCCTTGCGGTACGCTCGGGACATCGCTTACTTGTGCACATCGCCAGGAGATTTCCATGCCATCGCAAACTTCCCAGCCGGTCGTCGGCCTGATTGGGGTCGGCCTGATGGGCCACGGCATTGCCCGCAACGTCGCGGCCAAAGGCTTTCAACTCTATGTGCTGGAGCACCCCGGCAACCAGCCGCTGACGGAGCTGCTGAGCCTGGGCACCCGCACCTGCCAGACCCCGGCCGAGCTGGCCAGCCACTGCGACGTTGTCATCCTCTGCGTGACCGGCTCGCCCCAGGTCGAAGCCGTGCTGACCGGCGCGCAGGGCCTGCTGTCGGCCTTGCGCCCCGGCACCATCGTGATCGATTGCTCGACCGCTGTGCCCGCATCGACGGTGCGCATGGCGCAGGCGGTGCAGGCTGCGGGCGGCCAGTTCATCGATGCGCCGATGACCAAGACCTCCAAGCAGGCGCACGACGGCCAGCTCAATCTGCTGGTCGGCGGCGATGCCGCCGTGCTGGCCCAGGTGCAGCCGGTGCTGGCCACCTTCACCAGCCAGGTGACCCATGTGGGTGCGCTGGGCGACGGCCACCGCATGAAGCTGCTGCACAACTTTGTCTCGGTGGGCCAGATGAGCCTGCTGGCCGAGGCCACCGCCTGCGCGCGCAAGCAGGGCATGGACATGCAGGCCTTCCACAGCGTGCTGGCCGCAGGGGGCGGCGCCGGTGTGGCGCTGGACCGTCTGCAGTCCTACATCCTGGCGGACGACCCCTCGGGCATTGCGTTCTCGATCGCCAACGCGGCCAAGGATTTGAGCTACTACGCGACGATGGCCCACGATGCCGAAGCCGCGAGCCTGATTGCCGATGCGGCCGCCACGACCTTGCAGAACCAGGTCGAGGCCCGGCATGGCGATGCGATGCTGCCGGCGCTGATCGGACTGTTGGCCAAGTCCTGAAGAGCAGTCCGGGAGTTTTTATTCGGCGCGGGGCTCGCGCCCCATCAGAGCCTGCACCACATCGGGGGCCGACAGGCTGCCATCGAGCAAGGCGACGACGGCGGCCGTGATCGGCATCTCCACGCCCAGCTTCTGGGCGCGCTGCAGCACTGTGCGGGCGCTGTATACCCCTTCGGCCACATGGCCGAGCGACTGCACCGCCTGCTCCAGGCTCTGGCCCTGGGCCAGCAACAGGCCGATCTTGCGGTTGCGCGACAGATCCCCTGTGGCCGTCAGCACCAGATCGCCCAGGCCCGACAGACCCATGAAGGTATCGGTGTGCGCGCCCAGCGCCACGCCCAGGCGCGTCATCTCGGCCAAACCGCGCGTCACCAGGGCGGCGCGGGCATTCAGACCCAAATTCAGGCCATCGCAGAGACCGGTGGCAATCGCCAGCACATTCTTGACGGCGCCGCCGACTTCGACCCCGCTGATGTCCTCATTGGCATAGACGCGCAGGTTGTCGCCATGGAAGGCCGCTACCAGCGCATCGCGCACATCGGCATGGCGGCTGGCTGCCACCAAGGCCGTGGGCTGGTGCTGGGCCACTTCCTGCGCAAAGCTGGGGCCGCTCAGCACGCCGGCATGCAGCGCGGGTGCCACCTGGGCGCAGACCTCATTGCCCAGCAGGCCATGGCTGCCGGCGGGCGCGCCAGGGGGCACGGCTTCAAAACCCTTGCTGAGCCAGGCCACCGGCACCTGGCAATCGCGCAGCATCGTCAGGCCGCCGCGCAACGCCGCCATCGGCGTGCCCAGCACAATCAGCTCGGCCTGGGTCACCAGAGGCTGCAGATCGCCGCTGGTCACCTCCAACGCATCGGGCAAGCGGATGCCTGGCAAATAGCGCTGGTTCTCGCGGCTGGTTTGCAGCTGGCGGGCCTGCTGAGTGTCGCGGGCCCACAACTGCACGCTGTGGCGTGCGGCCGCATGCATGGCCAACGCCGTTCCCCAGGCACCCGCCCCCATCACCAAGATCTTCATAGCCACCCCCCTCTTACATCAACTCAAATGCTGGCGCTGCCTGCGGCCGGCTCCCCGGCAGATACAACAAAGGCCTTGCAACCTAGACTGCAAGGCCTTGCGTTGTCAACACAGCGGCAATTACTGGGCCAGTGCGGCACCTGCGCCAGCGCCATTGGCCTGGGCTTGTTGCTGCTCGTACATGGCCTGGAAGTTGATTTCCGCCAGATGCACAGGCGGGAAGCCGGCGCGGGTCACGATGTCTGCGACGTTGCCGCGCAGGTAAGGGTAGACGATCTGCGGGCAGGCCACACCGATCACAGCACCCATCTGGTCGTCAGGAATGCCACGGATCTCGAAGATACCGGCTTGCTTGGCTTCCACCAGGAACACGGTCTTGTCTTCGATCTTGGTCTGCACGGTGGCGGTCACGGCCACTTCGAAAATGCCATCGGCCACAGGGGTGGCTTCCACACCCAGCTGGATGTCCACGCTGGGCTGGGTCTGCTCCAGCAGAATGGCTGGCGAGTTGGGCTGCTCCAGCGACGCGTCCTTCAGGTACACGCGTTGAATTTGGAACACGGGATTTTCTTGATCCGCCATGGTTGTCTGTCTTTCGCTAGAAAAAGGAATGGAGTGCAGCTGCGATGCCGCCCGTTGTGTGCGCCCCTCGCATGCAGCCTGCCATTATGCAATGGCAAATTGACAGTGCCGGCAAGCGCCCGCTCCGGCTTGGAGGGGCATGCACGAGGCAGTGAAAGGTCTCAGGATTGCAGCAGTGGCACGAGACCACCACGCTGGTCCAGTGCTATCAGGTCGTCACAGCCGCCCACGTGGGTGTCGCCAATGAAGATTTGCGGCACGGTGCGCCGGCCGGTGGTCTCCATCATCACCGCACGCTGCGCTGGATCGCTGTCGATGCGGATCTCTTCAATCTGCGCGACCCCCTTGGCTTGCAGCACCTGCTTGGCACGCGTGCAATAAGGGCAGTAGGCGGTGGTGTACATCTTTACAGCTTGCATGAGAATGTCCTGGAGCCCTGCGCCCGGGAGGACGCTGACCCGTCAATGGTGTCTAAAGGCCGTAGATGGGGCCAAAATAAGCGAAATCAAGCCTTCTTCAGCGGCATGCTGGCGGCGCGCCAGCCTTTCATGCCACCGGCCAGCGCCTGCACATTGGTGTAACCCAGCTTCTTGGCCACGGCCACGGCCCGCTGCGAGCGCTGGCCCTGTGCGCAAACCAGGATCAGCGGCAAGGCCTTGTTCTTGACGACGGCGGGCAGCTGGGCTTCAAGCTGGTCCAGCGGTACATTCTTGGCATTGCTGATGTGGCCGGCGCTGAATTCCTGCGCATCCGACACGTCGACCACGACGGCCTTCTCACGGTTGATCAGCGTCACCGCATTGGCAGGGCTGAGCGTGCCGCCGCCCATGTTCTTCATGGCGGGCATCATCAGCATCGCGCCCGAGCCCAGTACCAGCACGATCAGATACCAGTTGTCGATCAGAAAGTTCACACAAGTCCCTTGTCAAAAATGCTCAAACAGCCTCGCATTCTAAAAGCGCGGCCATGCCGCTGCGCGATAAAAGCCTTTGATGCCCTGGAATGTCACCGCCGAAGGCCTGCGCAGGTTTCTGGCCGCGCTGAATGCGGCTTCTGGCCATGCGGGGCCGCCAAGCTGTGCAGGCGCCGTGGGATTTAGGCCTGCCTCTACAATCGGCGCCATTGTGAATGCAGCGGGATCCCCAGGCCCTGTAGCGCCACCGGCCCGCGACACGTACCGCTTTTTTGACTATTGCACGAGGATTGCATGTACAAGCTTGTCCTGATTCGCCATGGTGAATCGACCTGGAACCTGGAAAACCGCTTCACCGGCTGGACCGATGTGGACCTGACCGACACCGGCGTGGCGCAAGCCAAGCAAGCCGGCCAGCTGCTCAAGGCAGAAGGCTATGACTTCGATGTGGCCTACACCAGCGTGCTCAAACGCGCGATCCGCACCTTGTGGCACACCCTCGACGAGATGGACCGCACCTGGCTGCCGGTGCAAAAGTGCTGGCAGCTCAATGAGCGCCACTACGGCGCGCTGCAGGGCTTGAACAAGGCGGAAACCGCGAAGAAGTTTGGCGACGAGCAAGTGCTGGTCTGGCGCCGCAGCTATGACACGCCCCCGCCTGCACTGGAATCCGCCGATCCGCGCAGCGAAAAGGCCGACCGCCGCTATGCCGGCGCTGCCGACCAGGTGCCACTGACTGAATGCCTCAAGGACACCGTCGAGCGCGTCGTGCCTTTCTGGAACGAAGCGATTGCACCGGCCATCCAGCGGGGCGAGCGGGTGGTGATTGCCGCCCACGGCAACTCCATCCGTGCGCTGGTCAAGTACCTCGATGGCGTCTCCGACAGCGACATCGTGAACCTGAACATCCCCAACGGCATTCCGCTGGTCTATGAGCTGGACGCCAACCTGAAGCCGCTGCGCCATTACTACCTGGGTGACGCCGAAGCCGCTGCCAAGGCCGCCGCTGCGGTCGCCTCCCAAGGCAAGGCCTGAACGCCGGGCGGCCCGCCGCCCACCTGCGGGCCCGCCGGGCTGCGGGGAACTCTGCGCTGCAAGCGGTAATCCGAGTCAAGCGGCTAGCGCACTGGCGATGACAGCGGCCTGCCCCATGGCAAGGCCGCTGCGCCAGATCCCTACAGGCTCTTGGGCAGCGTTGAACCGCCCGAAGGCGTACCGCTACTGGCAGTGTCAGCGCCAGCCGCTTGCCGGTGCCAGTAGGCGGCTAGCGAAAGTAAATACTTGTCTTAACACCCGAAAAGCGCTGCTGCGCCGCACCGGCGCAGGCGCTTGGGTGTATATTGGCACGCTATAGAAAGTTGTGAGCATATGGGCCAAAAATTGAAGATTGCCGGCTGGGTTTCACTGGGCGTGGTGGCTGGCGCGCTCACGACCGTCTCCTTGCAGACGGTCGCAAGGGGCGTGATGTCGCCGATGCCACTGGAAGAGATCCAGCAGCTGTCGGCCGTTTTCGGCCTGATCAAGACCGACTATGTCGAGCCGGCCGATGACAAAAAGCTCATCACCGATGCCATCTCCGGCATGGTGTCCGGGCTCGATCCCCACTCGCAGTACTTCGACAAGAAGTCGTTCCGTGAATTTCAGGAAGGCACCAGCGGCAAGTTCGTCGGTGTCGGCATCGAGATCACCCAGGAAGACGGTCTGATCCGCATCGTCTCCCCGATCGAAGGCTCGCCTGCTGACCTGGCCGGCCTCAAGACCAACGACCTGATCACCAAGATCGACGACACGGCAGTCAAGGGACTGTCGCTCAACGATGCGGTCAAACGCATGCGTGGCGAGCCCAACACCAAGGTGGTGCTGACGATTCTGCGCAAGGACGAGAGCCGCAGCTTCCCGGTGACGATCACCCGCACCGAGATCAAGACCCAGTCCGTCAAGGCCAAGATGATCGAGCCGGGCTACGGCTGGGTGCGCGTCTCCCAGTTCCAGGAACGCACCGTCGATGACTTTGTACGCAAGGTCGAAGACCTGTACAAGCAGGACCCGAACCTCAAGGGCCTGGTGCTGGACCTGCGCAATGACCCCGGTGGCTTGCTGGACGCCGCAGTGGCGATCTCGGCAGCCTTCCTGCAGCCGAATGTGACCGTGGTGACCACCGACGGCCAGCTGGCCGAGAGCAAGGCGATCTTACGCGCCTCGCCCGAGTTCTATGCGCGCCGTGGCAGCGATCCGATCAAGTCGCTGCCTGCGGCGATCAAGAACATTCCGCTGGTGGTGCTGGTCAATGAAGGCTCGGCATCGGCCTCCGAGATCGTCTCGGGCGCGCTGCAGGACCACAAGCGCGCCACGATCATGGGCGCGCAGACCTTTGGCAAGGGCTCGGTGCAGACCGTGCGTCCCCTGGGCCCGGACACTGGCATCAAGCTGACGACGGCGCGCTACTACACCCCGAGTGGCAAGTCGATCCAGGCCAAGGGCATCGTGCCGGACATCATGGTCGACGAGTCGGCAGAAGGCGACCTGTTTGCCGCGCTGCGCACCCGCGAAGCAGATCTGGAAAAGCACCTGTCCAGCGGCCAGGGTCCTGAAGTCAAGGACGAAGCCCGCGAGAAAGCCCGTGAAGCGGCGTTGAAGCGCCTGGACGAAGAGAGCAAGAAGCCCGCCTCCGAGCGCCGCCCGCCCGAGTTCGGCTCGGACAAGGACTTCCAGCTGCAGCAGGCACTGCACCAGCTCAAGGGTGAGCCGGTGAAGGTCAGCCAGACCAAGACCGAGCGCCCCGCCGAGAAAAAGGACGAGGAGAAGACCAGCGCTACCGACAAGCCCGAATCGTCGACCGACGACACGAAGCTGCCGGCAACGGAGCCCAAGAAGTAAAGCCCGTTTTTAAGCTGCATCAAAAGGCCGCCAGCAGAGTTCCTGCTGCGGCCTTTGTTTTTTTCAGACAATAGCCCCATGAACGATGAGCAACTCTTGCGCTACTCTCGCCATATTTTTCTGGACGAGATCGGCATTGAAGGCCAGGAGGCCATTCTGGCCGCGCACGCGGTGGTGATCGGCGCAGGCGGCCTGGGCAGCCCGGCGGCCATGTACCTGGCCTCAGCCGGTGTGGGACGCATCACCCTGGTCGATGACGACACCGTCGATCTGACCAATTTGCAGCGCCAGATTGCCCATACCACCGAGCGCGTGGGACAGTCCAAAGTCAGCTCCTGCGCCGCCACGCTGCAGGCGATCAATCCGCATGTCCAGGTCACGGCGCTGCAGGAGCGTGTCGGTGAAGAGCGGCTGCAGGCCCTGGTCGCCAGTGCGACCGTGGTGCTGGACTGCACGGACAACTACCGCACGCGCCAGGCCATCAATGCGGCCTGCGTGGCAAAGGGCAAACCGCTGGTGAGCGGGGCGGCGATCCGCTTTGACGGCCAGATCAGCGTATTTGACAGGCGCCACGAAGGCGCCGCCTGCTACGCCTGCCTGTTCTCCCCGGACGAGCAGTTCGAGGAAGCCAGCTGCTCCACGATGGGGGTGTTTGCGCCGCTGGTGGGCATCATCGGCACGATGCAGGCCGCCGAGGCGCTCAAGCTCGTGGCTGGCGTGGGGCGCAGCCTGAACGGGCGGCTGATGATGCTCGAGCTCAAGGACATGGAATGGAGCAGCATGCAGGTCGCCCGCAACCCCCAGTGCCCGGTCTGCGGCCAGGCCGACCATTGATATCCCGCTTTGTTATTTGTTTTTTATATATTATTATAGATAAATATTAAACCTACGAGGTCTTGTCCTACTTACGCCATCCTTTCAGACCGATGGTTTCACCACGGCTTGTTGCTATCATCGTTACGGTAAGACACACCCGTGTAGCCGTATATGCATCGCCGTTTGAAAACATATCTGGTAGAAGACAACAAGACCATCCGCGACAACCTGATAGCCACACTAGAGGATCTGGCACAGGTGGAGACCGTGGGGCATGCCAGCACCGAAACCGACGCCACGACCTGGCTGACTAACCCGGCCACCGACTGGGATCTGGCCGTGATCGACATTTTTCTGCTGGAAGGCAGCGGCCTGGGTGTGCTCGAAAAGCTCCAGGAGCGGGCGCCACACCAGCACCTGGTGATTCTCAGCAACTATGCGACGCCGAGCATGCGTGAGCGCTGCGCGCAGCTGGGCGCCAACCGGGTGTTCGACAAATCGGAAGATATTGACGCGCTGATCGACTACTGCGTTGAGCGCACATCCCAGCTGCAGTGAGCGCCTGATGTTGCCCTGCTGGCCATCACAAAAAAGCGGCCTGGGCAGGCCGCTGGTCTTGCGAAAGTGGGCGCATTCAGTCGATCAGACCGTTCTTCAATGCGTAGTAGGTCAGGTCGCTGTTCGACGCCAGTCCCATCTTCTCCATCAAACGCGTGCGGTAGGTGCTCACCGTCTTGACGCTGAGCGACAACTGGTCGGCAATATTGCCCGCCGTCTCACCCTTGGCCAGCTTCAAGAACACCTGAAACTCGCGCTCGGACAGCTGCTCATGCGGAGGCGCATCCTCCTTGCGGTGCAATTGCTGGGCCAGCAGGTCGGCGACGGCCGGCGTCAGATAGCGTTTGCCCAGCGAGATCGTGCGCAGCGCCTCGACAATCTCGGACGGGTCGCATTCCTTGTTCAGGTAGCCACTGGCCCCTTGCCGGATCAGGTTGATCGCATAGTGGGCTTCAGGGTAGCCGCTCAGGATCAGAATGCCCATGTCGGGCGCCTTGGCGCGCAACATCGCCAGCGCATCGATACCGCTTTGCCCGGGCATCGACAGATCCATGATCAGAACATCGATCTCTTCCTTGCGCACCAGGTCGATGGCTTCCCGTCCATTGGCCGCCTCTCCGACGACACGCAGATCGACATGTTCGGCCAGAAATTGCTTGAGGCCCGAGCGCACAATGGCGTGATCATCGACGATACCAACTTTAATCATATTTCCCCTCATGCAGCGCAAACCGCAGCACTTGCCAGTCGCAAGCGCTGCCCGAAGTTTGCTCTATTATCACTCGCATAAACCAAAAACCATCAAAAAAGGAAGCTCCATGCGTTGGTCACGCTTGCGCAAATGGGCGATCAGTCTGCCAGCCGCCTTTTTGGCTGCTGCCGTGCTGATCGGCATCAACGAGGCTGGTTATTACCGGTCCCATGACTCGCTGCAGAACCTCACGGTCACCTACCAGACCCGCACCACCTTGGACAAGCTGATGCAGCAGGTGGTGGATGCGGAAACCCATGCACGCGGTTACCTGCTCAGCGGTGAAGAGAGCAACCTCATGGCCTACCAGCAGGCCTGCACGAACGTCAACAATGCCGTCGATGAACTGCGCGCCATCTACAGCGTGTTCCCCGAAGACCTGCAGACCTCATCGATGCTGGGACGGGAAGTCGCCAAGCGCCTCAGCCAGATGGATACCAGCATTTCGCTGCGCCGTCAGGGGCTTGAAGAGGCCTGGCGCTTTCTGGTCAAAAGCCCCGAAGCCCAGGCCACGATGGACAGCATGCGCAAGCTCAGCAATGAGCTGGTGATCCACAGCAATGAGCGGCGCATGCACAACGAGGCCGAGATCCTGAAATCGCTGACCCTGGCGCGGCTGGGAATCGCGATGGTCAGTGTCGTGGGCCTGCTGGCGTTCTACCTGTACCTGCGCCAATCGAACCGCCTCACCGGTCTGATGCTGCGCGAGCAACGCATGCTCGAAGACGAGCGCGATCAGCTGGAGAAACAGGTGCGCCAGCGCACGGCCACGTTGGGCGAGCTCGCCACCCACCTGCAGCAGGTGCGTGAAGACGAGCGCGCCCACCTGGCCCGCGAACTGCACGACGAGCTGGGCGCGTTGCTGACCACGGCCAAGCTCGACGTGGCGCGGCTCAAGTCCAAGATCGACATGGCAGCGCCCGATGTGCAGGAACGTATCAAGCACCTGATCGAGACACTCAACAGCGGCATTGCCTTGAAGCGCCGCATCATCGAAAACCTGCGCCCGTCATCGCTGTCCAACCTGGGCTTGACCGCGTCGCTGGAGATTCTGGCCAAGGAGTTCTCCGAAAGCAGCAACGTCGCCGTCGAGCTGAGCCTCGAGCCGATCAATGTGCCCGAAGCGATGCAACTGAGCATCTACCGCCTGATCCAGGAATCCCTCACCAACATTGCCAAATACGCGCAGGCGCGCAACGTGCTCATCAGCCTGCAGAGCCACCCCAAGCATGTGTTCGTGCAAGTGCGCGATGACGGTGTGGGCTTCGACCCCAGCCAGGCCCATCCCAACTCGCACGGTCTGGCCGGCATGCGCCACCGCATCGAAGCCAGCGGCGGACGGCTGCACATCGCCTCCGCGCCCCAGCAGGGAACCACCATCTCGGCCAACCTGCCGCAGAACTGATGGGGTGGGCAGCCCTTTTGCCCCCTTCCCCGCGGCGCCAGAAGCCGCCTCCACTAAAGCACAGTCCACGCAGGGGCCGCCGACAGGCGGCCCTTGCTGCATGCGGCTGCGCAGCTGCCGCGTTGCCGCAGCGGGCACGCGACAGCGGGAACCGTCCTACACCTGTTCTTCGCACCTGCTGGCAAGACGGCCTGCGGGCAGCAGCCAGAATGCAGTCATTGCTCGCACCTTCTTGCACAGCAAACAACATGAGGAGAAAAATATGCTGCATTACGCTGTTGTCTTTCTGGTCATCGCCCTGATCGCCGCTGTGTTCGGCTTCGGTGGTATCGCGGCCAGCGCGGTGGGCATTGCGAAGATTCTGTTTGTGATCTTTATCGTGTTAGCCGTGGCGTCGTTCCTGATGGGATTGTTGAAAAAGTAGCGCTTTGACAACCCTTGAACCTGTGCTCACCACCAGATACATTTAATCGGTACGCGCAGGTCAACGTACACTGCAACATCTTCATTGAACATCATAGAAAGAGGCTATTTCATGGATACCGAAAAAATTGCCAAAGACGCTGTGGACAAAGTAAAAGACACCGCCAATGACGTGCTGGACGGCGCTGAAAAGGCAGTCGACAACACCCGTCGTGCGGTCAAGTCCGCTGCCAACAAGGCCGAGCGTGCTGTCGATGAATACGGTCATGAAAAGAGCCACTCGATCGACCATATTGCCTCTCGCGCCCAAGACTGGGCGGAGCGCGGCATTGGCCTGGCGGCTGACTCGTCGCACCGTGCCCGTGAGCAGTTCTACCGTGCACAAGAGCGTGCCAACGAATATGTTTCGGACCAGCCGGGCAAGTCGATGGCCATCGCGATGGCAGCCGGTGCTGCACTGGCCACGCTGGTCATCATGGCGACCCGCCGTCGCGACTGATTTCAAGTATCTGTCGGCATATAACGGATAAGTGCGGTGCAAATGCCGATCGATTTTCAAGCACCCTAACAACACTTTGCGAGGAAACAAAAAATGAAACTCTCCCGTACTATCGCTATCGCTGCTTTTGCTGGTGCAACCCTGGTGATGGCCACCGGCTGCTCCGTGGCTCGCAAGCAGGAAACCGTGGGTGAATACATCGACGGCTCCGCTGTGACCACCGCTGTCAAAGCCAAGCTGGCCGAAGACAAGGAAACCTCCGCCAGCTCGATCAATGTGAAGACCATGGACGGCGGCATCGTGCAACTGTCCGGTTTCGCCAAGTCCCAACTGGAAAAGGACCGCGCGGGCCAGATCGCTCGCGGCGTGAAGGGCGTGACCGAAGTGCGCAACAGCCTGATCGTCAAGCAGTAAGCTTCGCGACCCGACTGCAAAAACCAGCTGGCCCAGGCCTGCTGGTTTTTTTTCGCCTGTGCACGAGCGATCGTCTGACTGGGTGGTCATGGTCAATCGCGCAGCGATGCGTTAAGCTTGACCGATGCGCCTGTTCCATTGCGACCAATGCGGTCAACTGGTTTTTTTCGAGAGCGTGCACTGTGTCAACTGCGGCGCAGCGTTGGCCTATCTGCCTGACTGCGACGATGTGGGGGCCATGGCTGCACTCGACTCCGATACGCCCACGCCCGTGCCGGGCCCTTTGTGGCAACGAATCACCTCAAGAGCGGGCAGCAGCAGCCAGCGCTACCGCATGTGTGCCAACCGGGACCAGTACCAGGCCTGCAATTTTGCGATTCCGGCCGATGCGCCCCATAGCCTGTGCAGCTCCTGCCGGCAAACCCTGGTGCTGCCTGATCTCTCCGTCAGCGGCAACACCTTGCGCTGGCAAAAGCTAGAAAGCGCCAAACGCCGGCTCTACTACACATTGGCGCGGCTTGGCCTGCATCCCGATGAACCCAGCTGGACCCCCCATTACCAGTTCCTCGCCGATGTGCCGGACCAGCCTGTGGTCACCGGCCATGCGAACGGTCTGATCACCATCAACATTGCCGAGGCCGACGACGACGAACGCGTGCGCCGCCGTGTGGCGCTGCACGAACCCTACCGCACCTTGCTGGGGCACCTGCGCCATGAATCGGGCCATTTCTTCTGGGACAAGCTGGTGCGCGATGGCGGAGAGCTGGACAGCTTCCGCCAGCTGTTTGGCGACGAGCGCCAAAGCTATCCGCAGTCTTTGCAGCACTACTATGCGAACCCACCCAGCTATATGCAGTGGAGCGGCCAGCACGTGAGTGCCTATGCCAGCGCCCACCCCTGGGAAGACTGGGCAGAATCCTGGGCACATTATCTGCATATGGTCGATGTGCTGGAGACCGCAGCGAGCTACCAGACGCGGATGACGATGGCCGAGGGCAGCCCTTCGGTGTCGATGGGAGATCCGTTTGTCCAGCCAGCGCCCAGTTTTGAAGACATGGTGGCGCAGTGGGTGCCGGTCACCCTGCTGCTCAACAGCCTCAACCGCAGCCTGGGCCAGCAGGATGCATATCCGTTCGCGCTGTCCGCAGGCGCTCTGGAAAAATTGCGGTACGTGCATGAGATTGTGCGGCGCCCGCACCCGCTGCACAGTGCGCCGGTGCATGCACTGGCCCAGTCCTCCGAGGGCTGACCAGCGCTGCCGGATCAGGCCTCTTCTGCCCGGCGCTGCGTCACCTTGCGCTGCAGCTCCTGCGCGACATAAGGAGAGACGAACTTGTCAACCTCGCCGCTGAGCATCGCGATTTCGCGCACAAAGGTGCTGCTGATGAACTGGTAGCGGGTGCTGGGGGTCAGGAACACGGCTTCCACATCGGGCATCAGCGAGCGGTTCATGCCGGCCAGCTGGAACTCGTAGTCGAAATCGGTGACTGCACGCAAGCCGCGCACGATCGCATTGCCGCCTTGGGCCACAACAAAATCGCGCAGCAGGCCTGAATAGCTTTCGACCCGTACGCTGGGGTAATGCTTGACCGCCTCGCGCGCCATGTCCATCCGCTCCTTGAGCGTGAACATGGTCTTCTTGTGGTGGCCCTCGGCCACGGCCACGATCACGTTGCCAAACAGCTGGTAGGCCCTGCGCACCACATCCTCGTGGCCCAGGGTCATCGGGTCGAACGTGCCTGGGTAGATGGCCAATGTCATGTATGTCTCCTGCAAAGCATCATCGTCGTGCCAGCAGCCCTGGCACATTGCAGTGCAGCATAAACCATTCCGCCACGGCCCTGCTACCGCGCAGGCATTCCCGCTCTAGCCCTGCTGCGCCTCGGCTTTCTTCAACAGGTGCGCATGCACGGCGCCTGCCTTCAGGTAGCGATGGCACACCAGCCCGAGCGCGGCCAAGGCCTCCTCGCTCCAGGCCTCCGGCGCCTCCAGGTAGATGTAGCCCTGGGCGGTCACCGCTGCATGCGCCGCCTTGAGCGCCGGCACAAACAGCTGGCCGGAGAACGGGGGGTCGATAAAGACCAGATCCCAGTGCGCCTGGTAGGCCTGCAGCGCTGCCAGTGCGTCGCCCCGGCTCACTTCCACCTGTGTGGCACCCAGCTTTTGCGCCAGCTGCTTGATCTGCGCGGCCAGTTGCACATCGGACTCGACCATGCGCACCTGGCTGGCGTTACGCGATGCGGCTTCCAGCCCGAGCGCGCCGGTGCCGGCAAAGGCATCCAGGCAGCGCCAGCCGGCCAGGTCTTGGCCCAGCCAGTTGAACAGCGTTTCGCGCACACGGTCCGGCGTGGGCCGCAGATCGGGGCGGGTCAGCACCGCCAGCTTGGTGCGGCGCCATTGGCCGCCGATGATACGGATCTCTCCGGCCGCAGATGCTGCGACGCGGGAGGCATTCCCGGCGTTGCCGCGCTTGCGGGCGGGCGCCGCGTCGGCAGCGGTCTCTGCAGCAGCGGCTGCTTTTTGCACCAGCGCGCGCAGCGCACTCTCGCTTTTGATGGCACTGCGTCCCATTATGGTTTTGCTCCCAACACCACGGTCACTTGCTTGTCGGGCTGCACCATGCGCGCCATGGCCTTGCGCACATCGTCCGCACTGAGCGCCTCGACGCGGTCGGTCCAGTGGTCCAGGTAGTCCAGCGGCAGGCCATTCCAGGCGATATTGGTCACATTGCCCAGCAGCTTGGCATTGCTGTCCACGCGCAGCGCAAAGCCGCCAATCAGGTTGTCCTTGGCATCGCGCAGCTCCTGCTCGGTGGGGCCCTTGGCGATGAACTGGCTCAGCACCTCACGTGTGACCTTGAGCGCCTCGGCCGCCTGGTCTGGCCGCGTCTGCAGACCGATCTGGAAGGCACCGGCATCCAGCCCCGGGTTGAACGTCGAATACACGCCATACACGAGGCCTCGCTTCTCGCGCACCTCCTCCATCAGGCGCGAGGCAAACCCGCCGCCGCCCAGAATATGGTTGCCCACCATGACCGCCAGAAAATCCGGATCGGCGCGGCGGATGCCGGGCTGGCCCAACAGCACCTGGGCCTGGGCGGAGTCAAACGCGATTTTCACGTCATCGGCCTTGGCCAGCGGCTGCACTGCGGGCACCTCGGGCGGTGCAGTGCACTGCGCCTTGGGCGTGGCCGGCATCTGGGCCAGCAGGCGCTTGACCAGCGCATCGGCCTGGGCCTTGTCCAACGCCCCCACCAGGGTCACCTTGGCGCGGCAGGCATCGACCGAGCGCGCCAGGTACTGCTGCATCACCGCCGGGCTGATCTGGGCCAGCGTGTCTTCGGTGGCGCGCAGCCCATAAGGATGGCTGCCAAACACGGCCTTGTTGAAGGCACGGCCGGCGACGACGGCGGGGCGGGTATTGCCCTCCTTGATCGCCGCATTCCAGCGCTCGCGCTCGCGTTGCCAGACAGCATCGTCATAGCTGGGCTGGGCCATCTGGCGCGCCGCCAGGTCGGCAGCACGGTTCAGCAGGCTGCTGTCGGTCAGCGACCGCAGCGAAAAGGTCAGCGCATCGCTGCTGGCACCCGCGCCAAAGCTGGCACCCAGATCGGCCCAGGCCTCGCCGACAGCGTTTTCGTCCAGCGCCGGCGCACCGGCCTGGGCTTTGACACCCTTGGACGCCATCATGGCCGCAGCGCTGGCCAGGCCGGCCTGGTTGGCCGGATCGCGCCGGCTGCCGGCATCAAAGTTCAGCTGCACATCCACCATCGGGATGGTGGGGCTGTTGACCAGCCAGACCTGGGCGCCGCTGTCCTGCGTCCAGTGTTCGATGGGCAGCAAGGCCCAGGCCGAATGGGAGGCCAGCAAGGCTGCCGCGCCGCCGACCAGTGTTTTGCAAAAAGAGGTTCGCATGGGTATCTCTGCTAGCCAGGGCCGCCTGCCATGGGCAGCAGGCCCTGAGAAAAACAATCGGTGGCGGGCGCCTCAAGCACGGCACCCGCCACCGGGTTCCGGTCAGTGCACCGCACCATCCTTGGTCGCCGCGCCGCTGCGCTTCTGGGCGGCCCGGTCCGCATCGGTCAGCGGCTGGGGCACCAGGGTCGCGACCGTCATCTGGTCATCGCCAAAATAGCGCGCTGCCACCGATTGCACCTGCGCAGCCGTCACCGTTTTCATCAGCGCCAGCAGCTTGTCATTGGCATCCAGCGGCAGGCCCAGCACCCAGTTGGAGCCCAGGTCATTGGCCTGGCCAAAGACCGAGTCGCGTTCATAGACGGTCGAGGCCTGCCACTGCGTGCGCACCCGCTCCAGTTCGCCCTCGCCCACCCCTTCGCTGGCAACCCGGGCCACTTCGGCACGCAAGGCCGTCTCTACCTCTTTGGCGGTCTTGCCCTGCGATGGCACACCGCCCAGCAAGAAGGTGGAAGGCCCCCGGTTGACCACGCTGGCACCGCTGAAGGTGGCATCGGCCACACGGTTGGCGCCCTGGGTCAGTTGGCGGTCCAGGCGCGCGCCGTCATAGCCGCTGAGCACGGACCCGAGCATCAACAGCGCCATCGCATCCTTGTCGCTGTCCTTGGGCTCGACCAGGTTGCGCAGGTCAGGCACCTTGAAGCTCATCACCACATAGGCCTGCTCGGCAGGCGCCTTGTAGTCGAGACGGCGCTCGCCCTTTTGCAGCGGCTCGGGCCGGGGCTTGCGCTCGGGTAGCGCACGGCTGGGAATGCTGCCATAGTATTTTTCGGCCAGCGCACGCACCTTGTCCACATCGACATCGCCGGCGACGACGACGACGGCGTTCTCCGGCACATACCAGGCTTTATGGAAAGCACGGGCATCATCGGGGTGCATGGAATCGAGGTCGCCCATCCAGCCAATCACCGGGCGGTGGTAGGGCGAGGCCTGCCAGGTCGCGGCATTGAGTTGCTCCATCAGGCTGGCACGCGGGTTGTCATCGGTGCGCATGCGGCGCTCTTCCTTGATGACCTCGATCTCTTTCTTGAACTCGCTGTCAGGCCACTGGTTGTTGGCAAAGCGGTCCGACTCCAGGCGCATCACGTCTTCGAGCTTGCCGGACGGGATCTGCTGGTAGTAGCCGGTGTAGTCGCGGTTGGTGAAGGCATTGTCCTGCCCGCCCAGCGCCGCGACCTTGCGCGAAAAGTCGCCGGGCGCCACCGTGGCCGTGCCCTTGAACATCATGTGCTCCAACGCATGGGCCAGGCCCGAGCGGCCATCGACCTCGTCCATCGAGCCCACACGCACCCAGACCATGTGCACGGCCGTCGGCGCGCGCTTGTCTGGCTGTACGATCAGGCCCATGCCGTTGGACAGGGTGAACTGCTGGGCACCGGCAGAATTGGAGGCAATGGCAGCGCTGGAGACCGGCGGCGCGGCCAGCGCTGAAGAAGCCCCAGCGCCCAGGGAGGCCATCAAGGCCAGCAAAATGGTGGAACGTTTCATAAAATAGGCTGATTCTACGTAGCGCACAATGTTCAGTTTTTTCAAGAAAAAATCTCCCGCTGCCGACGCAGCCCCCAACCCTTCCGCCGCCGAGCCAGCGCCAGCGCCCGCTCCGCTGGCCGGCACCCCGGCGCCCGCACCCCAGGTGCCCAGTGCGCCGGTGGCCCCTGTCCCCCCTGTGGCGGCGGAGCCCGCCAAGACGGGCTGGCTGCGTGGCCTGGGCATGGGCGGCAAGGCCGCAGCCCCGGCACCCACAGCTGCAGAAACAGTAACAAAAACCCCATCTGCACAAGCCCCGCAGGCGCCGATAGCTCCTATCACTATAGCACCCGAGGTTCCCAGCAGCCGCGACAGCTGGATGGGCCGCCTGAAGAACGGGCTGCGCAAAACCGGCTCCAGCATTGCGACGGTTTTCACCGGCACCAAGATCGACGAACAGCTGTATGAAGAGCTGGAAGAGGCCCTGCTGATGGCCGATACCGGTGTCAAGGCGACCCAGCACCTGCTGGACGACCTCAGGCAGCGCGTCAAAGACAGCAAGACCACCGACCCGGCCGCCGTCAAGGAACTGCTGGCCAGCGCGCTGGCCGACCTGCTGGCACCGCTGGAAAAGCCGCTGGTCATCGGTGAGCACAGCCCCACGGTCATCATGGTGGCCGGTGTCAATGGCGCCGGCAAGACCACCTCGATCGGCAAACTGACCAAGCACCTGGCCGATGCGGGCCAGAGCGTGCTGCTGGCGGCGGCCGACACCTTCCGCGCTGCGGCGCGCGAGCAGCTCGGTGTCTGGGCCACTCGCAACACGGTCGAGATCATCAGCCAGGAAGGGGGCGACCCCGCGGCTGTCAGCTTTGATGCGGTGACCGCCGGCAAGGCCCGGGGCAAGGATGTCGTGCTGGTGGATACCGCCGGCCGCCTGCCCACCCAGTTGCACCTGATGGAAGAGCTCAAGAAGATCAAGCGCGTCGTCACCAAGGCCGATGGCAGCGCGCCGCACGAAGTGCTGCTGGTCATCGATGGCAACACCGGCCAGAACGCGCTCAACCAGGTGCGGGCCTTTGACGATGCCCTGCAGCTGACGGGCCTCATCGTCACCAAGCTCGATGGCACCGCCAAGGGCGGCGTGCTGGCGGCCATTGCGCAGGAGCGCCCCATCCCCGTGTACTTCATCGGCGTCGGCGAAAAGGTCGAGGACCTGGAGACATTCAGCGCCAAGGAATTTGCGCAGGCCCTGCTGGCCTGATCGCCACACCGGCCCTCCCCCGTGCAGCCCCGCTCTGCCCAGCGGGGCTTTTTCTGGGCTGAGTCATTGTAGTTTCATGCAATCTTGTTATTTTTTGCACTTCCTGGTGAAGACATGCTTTCACCACATCGGCCTTGAAGGCAGGAGGTTTCATGAAAAAAGCAAGCGTGCGGCAGCTGTGTGCCGCCGGGCTCTGGGCCATCAGCGGGTTGGCGCTGGCCCAGACGGTGGTGTTCAGCGAGAACTTTGATGCAGCGGGCGCCGATGCGCCTGCCGGCCTGGGCACAGCAGCGCCCGCCGGCTGGACGCTGCGGCTGGAGAATGCCGAGACAGTGGCCACCAGCGGCCGCTCGACCGCGGCCAAACTGCCCTGGCTGGGCTGGAAGTTCGTCACGCCCAGCTACTGGACCACCCAGGTCTCGGGCGGTGAGCGTGCCGAGTGGACCAAGGCCAGCGGCAAGATCGCCGTGGCCGAATCGGATGGCCTGCGGCCCACCAGCGGTCAGTACTTCAGCACCGTGATGGAGAGCCCCGGCATTGCGGTCCAGGGCGGCGGCAGCTACACGCTGGCCTTTCTCAACCATTTCCAGATGGGCTCGACGAAGAAGGAGAGCATCAAGGTCGAGGCGGTCTTTGATGACAGCAGCGTCCAGACCCTGTTGAATGAGACCAGCGCCTCGCGGCTGAACCAGGCCGAGAGCCTGGCCTTCAGCGTCCCGGCCGGTGCCAAGAGTGTCAGCCTGCGCTTCAGCTACCTGAACACCGACAACAATTGGTACTGGGGCCTCGATGATGTGGTGCTGACCCGCACCAGCAGCGAGCCGCCCAAGCCCTTTGATCCTGCCAAGCTGCCCAGCACGGCCACGGCACCGGCACTGACCGTCGGCCCCACGTTGCAAAACCCCGGCCCCGACCACATGGCCGTGATGCTCGAGACCAGCGAATCCGCCCCCACCATCTGGTGGCGGCTGGCCGGCAGCACGGGGCCTTACACCTTGCTGCCCACCAAGAACCCGGTCGGCGACTTTGCCGACAGCAGCATCTTCTTTGCCGACATCACCGGTCTGCAGTCCAACACACTCTATGAGTACGCGGTGGTGACAGGTACCAGCGCAGCACCCAAGCTGGCAGGCCCTTTCCAGTTCAAGACCTGGCCACGCGAAGGCGATGGCGTCGCCAGCGCCAAGTTCGCCGTGGTCTCGGACACCCAGGATGGCCTGGCCAACCGCCTCAAGAACATCACCCAGGGCATCATCAACAACGACTGCGCAGGCGTAGCCGCCCAATGCGCGCAGAACCTGGCCGGCTTCATGGTGCCGGGTGACCTGGTCGGATCGGGCGGCACACGCAGCAACTGGAAGGACCAGTTCTTCGGACCGCTGGCCGCCATCACCGCTTACGTGCCGCTGATTCCCGCGCCAGGCAACCACGAATATTTTGGTGGAGAACAAGCCAGCGCCGGCGCTGAAAAGAGCTGGGCCAAGACCTACCGCAAGTACTTCAACCGCATGCCTGCCAATGGCTCGGAGAAGCACCCGCTGCACTGGTACCAGCTGGACTACCTGGGCATGCGCATTGTCGGCAGCGACTTCAACCCCGCCTCGGCCATGCACAACACCGGGGGATGGAGCAGCTATGACAACGGCCGCGGGCTCTTCCGCGCCGACTACATGCAGGAGCACCTGAACTGGTTCACCGGCCTGATGGCCCAGACCCGTGTGGACAAGAAGCCCTATGTGGTGCTGCTCAACCACCATCCCTGCCTGAGCGAAAAATGGCGCCAGGGCGAGGTAATGGCCACCTGCGATTTCATTGCGCAGATGGAAGACTATGGCCGCACGACCGGGGCCATCACGGCCAACCTGAACGGCCATGTGCACTTCTATGAGCGCGGCAATTCGATGAACAGCCGCCATCTCTGGCTGAACGTGGCCTCTGGCAGTGGCGCGCTCGAAGGCGCCAAGCAAAGCGATGACAGCGATCTGGACGTCATCGCCAACACCAAACTCAGCTTTGGCTATGGCACCCTGGAAGCCAGCTTTGGCAGCGCCACTCCGGCCCTGACCTGGAAGCGCTACGACCTGGGCGCCTCCACCACCAGCAGCACGCCAGACGACAGCATCGCCATCACCAGCCAGGCCTGGTCCCTCAAGCCGGAGCTGGTCCAGGCCAAGCTGGGCAAGGTCGATCCGGCCCGTCTGCAGCTGGCCTACCGCCCAGTGGCCGGGCCAGCGCTCTACGAAGCGCAGTGGCAGGTCTCCAAGGACCCGCAATTTGCCGCCGGCCAGCCGGTCTACGACGTCTGGGGCAATGACACCCGCAGCGAAAACTGGACCTACCTGAACGGCGTGCGCACCAATACGCAAAAGGATGCCGACATCACCACCCTGCCGCTGGGCCAGCTGCTGGCCACCCCCCAGCGCCTCTACCCGAATGTGGCGGCCAACACCGCGCGCGGCAAGCTGACGAGCGCCATCATTGCAGGCGGCAACAGCCTGCGTGACCGCTGGAGCTGCGGCTACAAGTGGGACGAAGACGGTGACAGTGGTGCCGAGCGCCAGGGCGGCCGCCAGTGCTATGCGCAGCTGCTGCAGGCCGGTGGCAGCAAGGGCTCGGCCTGGGACCCCTTCCAGGGCCAGCCAGCGCAGGTGCTGCAGCTGGGCCAGGATGAACGCTGGTACTGGCGGGTCCGCGTGCGCGATACCCATCTGAACTGGTCCGGCTGGAGCGCGACCGGCTCTTTCGAGCTGGGCAACCCCGCGCCTGAGCCCGAGCCTCCCGTGCAGGACCTGATCGACACCGGCCTGCCCAGCCCCGGCGGCAACCTGCCCGCGATGAACCTGAACATCCAGGCCGCCACCCGCTGCGACCAGTCCAACGCCAGCGTCAGCCCCGTGCCCGCCGGTCTGCTGCCCGCCGGCCTGCAAGCTGCTAGCGGCCTGCTGTCCTTCACGCTCTCGGGATGCGACCATGCAGGCTTCAGCGCCCAGGTCCGCCTGGAGCTGCCCGCCGGCCTGCCCGCCAATAGCCGGGTCATGAAGGTACACACCGCGAGCAACGGCCAGCGGACGGTCAGCGAGATCACCGGCGCCAGCATTGCAGGGGGCGCCGTCCGCTACACCGTGACCGACGGTGGCCCACTGGACGAAGACGGGGTGGTCAACGGCGCCATCGTCGATCCGGTGCTGGTCGCGGTGCCCGCCGACATCGTGGTGCCCCCGGTGCCGGCCGCCCAGCCGGTGCCCGCCAACCAGCCTCTGGCATTGCTGCTGGCATCACTGCTGTTGATCGCAATGGCTGTGGCCGCAAGACGCCACCGCTGAATGGACCACCGGCCCCAGCACGTATCTGCCGGGGCCGGTGTTGCACAATAGCGCGGGCTGCCCGAGCAGCCTGCCCCCTAAGGAAACGCATCCATGCTGCAAGAAGACCGCTTCGTCCGCATCCAATCGCTGCTCGCCTCGATCGACCGGCTCAGCACCGAAAGACTCATTCAGGACATGCAGGTCTCGCGCGAAACGGTGCGCCAGGACTTGCTGGCGCTCGAGTCCATGGGCCTGGTGCGGCGCGTGCATGGCGGCGTTGCCCGCGTCACACAGGACGAGCCCCCGTTTGTGCAGCGCCAGGCGTTGCGCGTGGCAGAAAAGCGCGCGATTGCGAAGGCGGCGGTCAAGCGCCTGCAGCCGGGCCAGATGGTGTTTATCGATGCGGGCACCACCACCGCCATCCTCGCCGAAGAGCTCCGGCTGATCAGCCGGCTGGTCGTGGTCACCAACTCCATCACCGTCGCCCTGAAGCTGGCAGGCACCCAGGCCCCGTCAGACACAGCCCAGGGCATGCGCGTGGTGCTGCTGGGCGGCGATACCAACCCGGAAATTCCTTGTACCTATGGACCGGTCACCCTCAACGAGATCCGCCGCTACCGCGCCGATGTCACCCTCATCTCGCCCGTGGGCATCAACGCGCACGATGGCGTGACCTTCGGCAATGAGCAGGAAGCCAGTCTGGCCACGGCGATGGCCGAGCAGTCTTCCTCGCTGCTCGTGCTGGCCGACTACAGCAAGATAGGGCTGCGCAGCCGCTACGCTGTGACCCGCCCTCCTGCCCAGCAGACGCTGGTTACCAATATCCATGCGGCCAATGCGCCGGCCTTGGCAGCGCTGAGCGCGCAGGGGTTGGACGTGGTCACCGTTTAAGGCGCCACGGCAAGGCCTCGGTTCTGGCCCTCAGGCCTGCACCGGGGTTCCCACCTCGGCCGCCACCCAGGCTGCATAGGCGGGGCTGGCAGGGCCATCCCCCCACAGCCATTGCGGCAGTGCATAGGGATGCAAGGGCACCAGCAAGCGTTGCAGCGCCGGCAGGCTGCGGGGCGTGGTCTTCCAGGTGATCCGCCATTCATCGCCCTGCTGCAACTGACCGTCCCACCAGTAGTGCGAATGGATTTTCTCGACCTGCGCGCAAGCGGCGAGCCGGGCATGGACCCCTTCCCGTGCCAACGCATGCGCAGCCGTTTCGCTGTCTACCGTGGTACTGGCCCAGGCCACCAGGTAGTTGCCGTCGGGGCGGGGGTTCATTGCCAACCTGTCCATTTTCAACTCCATGACTTTCATCACATATTAGCCGCTCTACGGCTGCCATCCAGCGTGGTGGCGCGCGGCAATGCCCGCCGATTCTTCGGCCATTCCTTGGAACTTATCCACAACCTGGCCACTCCAACCGTCCTGAAAGCGCATACGGGTGTCAGACAGCACCCCGCCCACTGCGGCTGCCGCCGTAAAGAAACTTGAAGATGCTCAAAAACAGGAGCAACGCCTCCTTCACCGGCGCCGTTTTCAGCGTTGCTTAGCTGAAACTTAACCCCCCGCATACTGCACCGCAGCATGGGAACTCCCACAGCATCTAGGGACTCCTACCGGTGTTACTATGTATCGCATAGACGAAAGGACTTCTAGCGTGACAACTCATTCTGGAGCCGCCATCCCCTCTACCGCACTGGCTCCTGCAAACCCATGGTCGTTGGTACCACCCCTGGGCAATCTGGACGCATACATCACTGCGGTCAACCGCATCCCCATGCTGACCCCCGAGGAAGAGCTGGGCTATGCGAAGAAACTCAAGGAAAACGGCGATGTCGAGGCCGCAGGCCGCCTGGTGCTCTCGCACCTGCGCCTGGTGGTATCCATTGCCCGCCAGTACATGGGCTACGGCTTGCCGCACGGCGATCTGATCCAGGAAGGCAATGTCGGTCTGATGAAGGCCGTCAAGCGCTTTGACCCCGATCAGGGCGTGCGCCTGGTCAGCTACGCGATGCACTGGATCAAGGCCGAGATCCACGAATACATCTTGAAGAACTGGCGCATGGTCAAGGTGGCAACCACCAAGAGCCAGCGCAAGCTGTTCTTCAATCTGCGCTCGATGAAGCAGGGCTTCAAGGCGGAAGCTGGCATGGAAGACGGTGCCATGCAGCGCGACACGCTCTCCGAGAGCGAAATCGATGCGATGGCCGCGCATCTGAATGTCAAGCGCGAAGACGTGATAGAGATGGAAACCCGCCTGTCGGGCGGTGATGTGCTGCTTGACCCCAGCCCTTCCGATGACGGCGAGCAAGCCTACGGCCCCATCGCCTATCTGGCTGATGCATCGCATGAGCCGACCGCGATGATCGAATCGCGCCAGCGCGATTACCTGGCTACCGATGGTATCCAGGAGGCCCTGGCCACCCTGGACGAGCGCAGCCGCCACATTGTGGAAGAGCGCTGGCTCAAGGTGAACGACGATGGCTCGGGCGGCATGACCTTGCACGACCTGGCTGCAGTTTATGGTGTCAGCGCCGAGCGGATTCGCCAGATCGAATCGGCAGCCATGAAGAAAATGCGCAAGGCATTGGCGGAGTATGCCTAAATAGGCAAAGAATATCCCAAAGGGTATATTGATATCCAGAGGGTATTAAATACAATAATTAACGCGCAGACCTGTCGGTCTGTGCGTTTTTTTATGCTTGCATGCGACTTGGTGAATGTATAAAGTGCCTGCCGCCACGGTTCATGCGAAACTGGAACTCTTATGACATTTAAATTACCTCGCCGTCTGATGGTGGCCACCCTCGCCGCCCTATGGGCCAGCACCGGCGCGCTGGCAGCGGACAACTGGCCGAGCAAGCCCCTGCATCTGATCGTCGGCTTTCCAGCCGGGTCGTCGCCTGACCTGACTGCCCGCGCGCTGGCCGAGCCGCTGGAAAAAGCGCTGGGCCAACCGATCATCGTCGAGAACAAGGTCGGGGCCGGGGGCAATATCGCCGCCGAATATGTGGCGCGCGCGACCGACGGCTACACCTTCAGCGTGATGATCAACGGCAATATGACGATTGCCAAGCTGCTCAATCCGTCGATCCGCTATGACCCGCTGACCGATCTGCAGCCTGTCGGTCTGATTGGCGTGGCACCGCTGGTGCTGGTGGCGCCGGCCAAGGCGCCCGAGGGCAAGGCCTTCTTCGACGCCGCCACCCAGGCGGGCAGCAGCTGGAGCTATGGCTCGCCCGGCGTAGGCACCATTGGCCACCTGGGCATGGAGCTGCTCAAAAGCCGCGCGAAGATCAAGCCCGAGCACATCCCCTACCCTGGCTACCCCCAGGTGTTCAATGGCATTCAGGGCGGCGACCTGCAGCTGTCGATGCTGCCCCCGGCGCTGGCGATGAACCAGATCCAGGCCGGCAAGCTGCGCGGCATTGGCGTGACCTCTGCCGCGCGCAGCCCGCTGGCCCCCGGCCTGCCCAGCCTCAAGGAGCTGGGCATTGCCAACTACGACATGGAAATCTGGAACGCCGTGGCAGCGCCCAAGGCCATGCCCAAGGCCCATGTCGACAAGTTGGCCGCTGCCGTGGGCGAGATCGTGCGCAGCCCCGACATGCGCCAGAAGCTGGCGCTGCAGGGCTGGCAGGCGGTCGGCAGCTCCCCCGAAGGCCTGAAGAACCGCATTGATGCCGATGTGAAGGCGCTGGGCGCCATCATCAAAGAGCAGAACATCCGCGCGCAATGACGGCCGCCCAAGTCTTCTCCGATCTCAGCGCCTGGCAGGTGATGGCCTGGGGCCTCGTGTTCTTCAGCGCGCTGTACCTGATCGGAGGGCTGGGCATGACGGCACTCACCCGCTTTCTGCAAAAGCGTGGCATTGGCCGGGTGCTCGATACCCGGCCGCTCAAGCCCGACCAGCTGCGGCGCGAATGGCGCCAGTCCTTTCACTCCATCTTGGTGTTTGGCCTGGGCATGGTCGTGCCCTGGGGCTTTGTGCAGCTGGGTTGGGCGCATTTCGCCATCGCCCCCAGCGGCTGGCAGATCGCCATCGAGATCTGGGTGCTGCTGATCTGGAACGATGTGCACTTCTGGATCAACCACCGCCTGCTGCATACGCGCTGGTTCAAGCGCTTCCACGGTGACCACCACCGCTCGGTCGTGGTCACGCCGTGGTCAACCTACAGCTTCCACCCGATCGAGGCGATGATGCTGGGCAATGTGATCCTGCTGCCGATGGTGCTGCATGACTTTGCCTTCTGGTCACTCGCTTCGGTGCCGGTGTTCAGCATCTTTCTCAACGCAGTGGGCCATGCCAATTACGACTTCTTCCCACATGTGGGGCCCCGCCACCCGCTGGCTGCCAGCCGCCGGCACCACCTGCACCATGCCCGGCCGGCCGGCAACTATGGCTTTGCGCTGGCCTTCATGGACCGGCTGATGCGCAGCGAAGCCGACCCGCTGCCGCCACGCGCGGCCCCAGGCCGTCCTGCTGCTTGAACCGGTCCGCATGACCCGCGACGACAGCCTGCCCCAGCCCGCCACCGCCTCCCGCAAGCTGCCCCGGCTGCGCCATTGGCGTGACTGGCAATCGCTGCTCTACATGCTGGCGCTGCCGCTGATCGCCGCCTGGCAGTGGCAGCATGGTCTCGTCTGGTGGCTCTACCTGGTCGCGCTGTTTCTGACTCTGGGCATCGGCGTCATCCACCACAACCACACCCATCTGCGCATGTGGACGGGCCCCCACAGCCGCTGGCCCAACCGTGCCACCGACTATGCGCTGACCCTGCTGCAGGGCCACCCCACCTTTGTGTTCTGGCCCGCCCATGTCGGCAACCACCACCGCTACAAACATGGCGAGCAGGACATCGCCCGCACCTACCGCTTTGGGGGCGACACCAACCACCTCTGGGGTTACCTGGTCCATCCGCTGCAGGCTGCCTGGGTGCTGTACCCGCTGTTCATCCGCTGGCTCCGTGGCCTGCGCCAACGGCATCCGGGCGCGTTTCGCTACTGCATGGGCCAGTACGCGCTGTGGCTGGGCAGCTGGGCGGCTCTGCTGGCGCTGGACTGGAAAAAGGCGCTGCTCTTCGTCATCGTGCCGCAACTCCATGGCCTGCACTGGCTGCTGGCCACCAACTACCTGCAACATGCCCATGCCGATGGCCGCAAGCCCCCCAAGCCGGAAAACGATACCGGCAGTGGCATGCTGAACTACGCACGCAATTTTGAGGGCATGGTCAACCCGTTGCTCTTTAATATTGGCCTGCACACCGCCCACCATGAATGCCCGCATGCACACTGGTCGGCGTTGACCCGCCTGCATGCCGATGAATACCGACACCGAGTCCACCCGGTGCTCAATGAGGCAGGCCTGTTGCCGTATATGGCGCGGGTCTTTGTAGGAGGGTTGGTGCGCCGATCGGCCCGCAGCCGGTCGCTGATGCCGCCTATGGAGAAAAAGTAGTCATCTATGCCAGTCGCATACTCGCAGGTCTATATCGAATCCGCCGGTCACTTCATGCCCGGTGCCCCCGTCGCCAATGACGGCATGGATGCCTATGTGGCTCCGCTCAACCGGCTGTCCGAACGCATCAAGCGCCGCATCCTCGCGGAAAACGGCATCCAGCAGCGCCACTATGCGATTGCGCCCGATGGCAGCACCACCTACAGCAATGCGCAAATGGCCAAGGGCGCTATTGAAGCAGCACTGGCGCAGGCCGCAAGGCCGCTGGCCGACATCGGCTTTCTGGCCAGCGGTTCATCGGGTGGCGATGCGCTGATGCCCGGCTTTGCCAGCATGATCCAGGGCGAGATGGCCGCCCCGCCGATGGAGCTGCTCAGCGTGCATGGCGTCTGCGCGGCCAGCGTCGGCGCGCTGCAAAGCGCGGCGCTGGCGGTGGAGCATGGCACGCATGGCCATGCGCTGGCGGTGGCCAGCGAGATGCCGTCCCGGCTCTTCAAGCGTTCGCGCTACGCGGGCCAGGACTACAACACCGATTTTGATGCGCACTTTTTGCGCTGGATGCTGAGCGATGGCGCCGGCGCCGTGCTGCTGGGCCAGGGCGCCGCGCTGCCCCAGCGCCCCGACCTGCGCCTGAAGCTGCGCTGGACACACCAGCGCAGCTTTGCCGGCGACTACCCCGTGTGCATGCAACTGGGCCTGACGCATGACCGCCAGCGCAGCCACCTGGATTTCCCCTCCTGGGCCGACGCCGAGGCCGCGGGCGCGCTGTCGCTGCGCCAGGACATCCGCCTGCTGCCCCACCTCTTTGATGTCTGCATCCACGAGTACGCGCGCATCGCCCACCAAGGCTGGCTGCCCGAGCGCGGCATCGACCACTTTCTGTGCCACTACTCGTCGGAGAAATTCATCCCCGTCGTCGATGAGCTGCTGAACAAGGCCCAGCTGTCGATCCCGCGCGAGCGCTGGTGGAGCAACCTGGCCTGGCGCGGCAACACCGGTGCGGCCTCCATTTTTGTGATGATCGCCGAGTACCTGCAGACCCAGCACGAGCGCCTGAAACCCGGCGACACGATGCTCTGCTTTGTGCCCGAGTCCGGCCGCTTTACCGCTGGCTATATGCTGCTGGAGGTGGAGAACCACACGCCCGCCAGCCCGGCAGCAACCCGTGCCAGCATGCCAGCCCAGCGAGCCACCCCCGCCGCCGCCGCTGCACAAAGCGCGCTGATCGCCCCACCCCATGACCCGGCCGCCGCCCCGGCAGGCCTGGCACCCCTGCTGACCGAGCTGGCCAGCATCTGGCATGACTACCGCTCCCAGGTCTGGCGCACGCCGCTGGTGCACCGCATCCACAGCGGCCAGATCCAGCAGGCCGACTATGTGCGCTGGATGAGCCAGTGGGTGCCCCAGGTGCGCGAAGGCAGCCTGTGGATGCGCGAAGGCGCGGCCTCGCTCACAGGCGCCTATGCCGAGCTGGCCGCACTGATGGGCGTGCATGCCAGCGAGGAGCAGAACGACTTCAAGATCCTGCACCAGGACTACCTCAACGCCGGCGGCACGCAAACCGACATCCAGCAGCTGCGCCGCAACCCCGGCGGCGAGGCGCTCAACAGCTACCTGCACAGCCTGGCGGCCACCCCCAACCCGATTGGGCTCCTGGGTGCCATCTACATCATCGAAGGCACGGGCCAGCGCATCGTTCCCAGCCTGCTGCCGCTGCTGCGCCAGCACCTGGCACTGGGACCGGACTGCTTCCGTTTTCTGGAATACCACGGCACCAATGACGAAGACCACCTGGAGCGTTGGCTGATGGCCGTGCAGATGGCCATGGCGCTGGACGAGACCGGCACTGCTGCTGCGGCGATTGCCGCCACCGCACGCCATACCGCGGCGCTCTACCTGATGCAGTTCCGGCACATTCTGGATGCCACGGCCACGGAGCCCGCACGATGACCGACTTCCGCGACATTCCCCACGACGAGCGCGATCCCAACCCCTGGCTGGCGCTCTACCTGGACGAAAGCGCGCCGCTGCCCGACCATGTCAAGGCAGCCTGGCTCAAGGATTCGAGCAGCCGCTCGCGCCAGTTTCTGCTGCCCTTCATCCGGCCGGTTGCACGGCTGAGCATCATCCTGATCCAGATCCTCAAGGTGCTGCTGCCCAAGCGCTGGGCGCATTCCAAGCTGCTGCACCGCACCCTGGCCTTCAGCATGAACCGCTTTGTCTCGCCCGAGGCGAACTGGCTCATCATGCGCCACTTCCACCTGGGCTCGCAGATCCTGAGCTTTATCGGCGCCAATGCCCCCACGCCCGTGCCCACACAGCCACTGGCACCGATGGAGATCGACGACATCAAGGACGAGCTGTTCCTCAAGCACGACCTGAACCTGTTCAACTTTGTCATCCGGCTCAACACCAGCTTGCGCACCCACGGCCAGCACATGGGCCCGGTGGCCGAGCCCAACTTTGGCATGCTCTGCGATCCGCCGCTGGAGCTGGCGGCGATGCCGCAGGGGCGGTTGAACATTCTCGATCTGCAAAGCGCCATCGAAATCTACACGCCGGTCTACCAGCTGCTGCTGACCGACAACGATTTCTGGCGCGCCAGCAATTCGCTGCAGCTCGATGAGACCGTCGCCATCTATGCAGCCAAGATCCTGTCCTCGCCCGAGCATTTGGTGATGCTCAACAACAAGCACCCGCTGGTGCCGCTGTCCACCCTGCGCGCCGGCCACCGCCTGGTGCTCCATGGCCTGTCCACCGAGATGCTGCACTGCCTGTTGATGCGCATGGCCACCGGTGAGACCCCGCTGCCCAGCCGCGAAATCGCCAAGACCCGGCAGGCCGCCGGCCGCTCCCCCCAACCCAGCTGAGCCACCGTCCCCCACCACCTTCCGATGCAGACGCCGCCCCCCGAACACCCTATCCCCGCACGCTGGAGCCCTTGCGGCGCCGGCCATGTCGCCGTCTATGGCACCTTGCGCGCCGGCGGCGTCAACGACATCACCCGCCTGGCCGACCAGCTTGCCTGCGTGGGCCGCACCCTGCTGACCGGCACCTTGTATGACCTGGGCTGGTACCCCGGTTTGCAACTGCAGGGCAGCGGCCTGGTGCTGGCCGAGGTCTACCCGTTGAGCGATGCGCTGGAGCAGGCGATGGACCGCATCGAAGGCATCTGGCCTGTCGATATTGGCGAGTACACCAAGCGCGTGCTGACCCTGGATGTGGAGTTGGTCAGCGGCGGCCAGCAGCCGCTGGAGGTGCTGGTGTACGAGGCCCTGCCCCCCGCCCTGCACGGACGCACGCAGATCACCGCGCAGGACTGGCTGGAATGGATTGCGCAGCAGGGCCGCGAGCACCCCGATACGGCATTCAGCTTGAACACGCCCCCGGGCTAAGCTGCAAACGCCCAAGCCAGGGGCTCAGCCCAGCAGCAGACCCTGCTTTTCGATAAAAGCGACCACCTCGTCCAGACCATCCAGCGTCTTCAGGTTGGTCATCACAAAGGGCTTGGTGCCCTTGGGGCCGCTGCGCATGCGCTCGGTGTCGCTGCGCATGACATCCAGATTGGCACCGACATAGGGCGCCAGATCGGTCTTGTTGATCACAAACAGATCGCTCTTGGTGATGCCGGGACCGCCCTTGCGCGGTATCTTCTCGCCGGCCGCCACATCGATCACATAGATCGTCAGGTCCGACAGCTCGGGGCTGAAGGTCGCAGCCAGGTTGTCCCCGCCCGATTCGATAAAGACGATGTCGGCATCGGGAAACTGGCCCAGCATGCGGTCAATCGCTTCGAGGTTGATCGACGCATCCTCGCGGATCGCCGTGTGCGGGCAGCCGCCCGTCTCCACCCCCATGATGCGCTCGGCCGGCAGCGCGCCGCTGACGGTCAGCAGGCGCTGGTCCTCCTTGGTGTAGATGTCGTTGGTGATGGCGATCAGGTCCCATTTGTCGCGCATGGCCTTGCACAGCATCTCGAGGATGGTGGTTTTGCCCGAGCCCACGGGCCCGCCGATGCCGACGCGCAGCGGAGGCAGCTTTTTGCTGCGGTGGGGAATGTGGTGCAGTGCAGTGCTCATGATCGAAAAAGCCGTGAGTATTGGTGTTCATGCCGGGCCGAGAGAATGGCCAGCATCGGAGAAAAAGCCTGGCGCTGGTCATCGCCCAGCGCCAGCGCATGGTCGGCCGCGCCCGGTATCGCCTGCGCCAGCCGCGCCAGAATGCGCTGGCCGGCGCTCTGCCCCAGCGGTACCGATTTGATGGCCGCCTGCACCATGTTCTCGGCCCAGCCAAAGGCATAGGCAAGCAGCGCATCGCGCGCGCCTGCGCCCGCCAAATGCGCGGCCAACGCAAAGGCCAGCGGGTAGCTCGCATCCTCGGCCGCCAGCCAGTGCACCAGCGCCAAGGCCTGGGCATCATCGGCATAGCGGTTCTGCAGCCAGGCCACCAGCGAGCGGCCCATCTGCTCGGTCTGCAGGCGAAGCTCACTGCTCTCGCGCGTCTGCAGCACCCAGGCATTGAGGGCAACAATGCGCGCGCGCTCATCGCGCTGCCAAGCCTGCATCGCCTGGGCCAGCACCGCCATATCGCCCCGTGCCTGGCTCAGCTGCAGCTGCTGGTCAATCCAGTCTGCGGCCTGCGCCTCGTTGCCTACCAGCGCCGCATTCACGCCCGCCTCCAGCCCTTCGGAATACGAGAATCCGCCTATCGGCAAAGCCGGCGAGGCCAGCCACATCAGCTGCAAAAAACTGGCGGGCGAGAGGCTGAGGGGCTGCATGCTCATCTGTGGTGGTGCGGATGGGCATGGCCATGCCCGTGGTCATGGGGGTGGTCATGGCTGTGCCCGTGGCCATGTCCATGGTGGCTGTGGCCATCGTTGGTGACATGCCCGCCATAGGCGCCACCTTCGGGCTCAAAGGGCAGCTCCGCCTCTACGACGGTCATGTGCATGCTGCGCAGCATGTCGGCCAGCACATGGTCGGGCTCGATCTTGAGGTGGTCGGGCTGCAGCTCGATCGGCACATGGCGGTTGCCCAGGTGGTAGGCGGCACGCATCAGGTCAAACGCCGAGCCATGCTGCGCGCAGGCGCTGATGTGCAGCACTTTTTGCGGCGCGGCCTGCACGAGGACCACCGAGCCGTCTTCGGCGACCAGCACATCACCACCGCGCACGGCCTGGCCGCGTGGCAGAAAGATCGCCAGCGCGCGGCCGCTGCTGTCGGTGGCCGAGAAGCGCGATTTCTGGCGCACATCCCAGTCCAGTTCGACAAAGCTTGCGCGCTTGCGCAGGGCCGGTGCCAGGCCTTGGCCACCGGGCAGACATTTGGAGACCTGCAGCATCGCTTGCGCCGTCATGGCAGCTCCAGGCGCATGAAGCAGCTGTTCGGATCGGGCTGGTAGCTGCCAAACGGTGCGCAGTGGGCAAAGCCATTGCGCGCGTAGAAGCGGCGCGCCGGCGCAAAAAAGGCCTCGGTACCCGTCTCCAGGCTGATGCGTGCAGCCCCCATCGCCCGGGCTTGGGCCAGCACATGGTCCAGCACCTGCTGGGCTGCGCCCGAGCCGCGCTGCTCGGCGCCCACCCGCATCGATTTGAGCTCCAGATGGCCGGCATCCAGGGTCTTGAGCGCGCAGGTGGCGACCAGCGCCTGGGGCTCTTGCCCGGCCGTCCAGGCGGTCCAGAGGTACATCCCGGGCGCACGCAGCTGCTCCGGGTCCAGCGCATGCACGCTCTCAGGTGGCGAGATACGGCGCATATCGCTCAGATGCTCTTCCAAAAACGCCAGCACGCGCGGGGCGGTCACCGGGTCGCGCTTGAAAATCAATGGGCTTGCCATGGGTCTCTACCGCTTCAAAACAGAAAATAACGCTGGGCCATCGGCAGGCTGCTGGCCGGCTCGCAGGTCAGCAGCTGGCCATCGGCACGCACCGCATAGGTCTGGGCATCCACCTCCATGTGCGGCGCCAGGTCGTTGTGCACCATGTGCTGCTTTTGCAGGCCGCGTATGCCCTTGACGGCCGACAAGCTCTTGGCCAGCCCAAAGCGCTGGCCAATGCCGGCGGCCAGGCCGGCTTGCGAGACGAAGGTCAGCGAGGTCCTGGCCATCGCCCCGCCAAAGGCGCCAAACATCGGGCGGTAGTGCACCGGCTGCGGCGTCGGGATCGAGGCATTGGGGTCACCCATGGCCGCCATGGCAATAAAGCCGCCCTTGAGAATGCAACTGGGCTTGACGCCAAAAAAGGCCGGCTTCCAGATCACGATATCGGCCCACTTGCCTACTTCCAGGCTGCCCACCTCATGGCTGATGCCATGGGCAATAGCCGGGTTGATCGTGTACTTGGCGATGTAGCGCTTGATGCGAAAGTTGTCATGCCGGTCGCTGTCGCCCGGCAGCGCGCCGCGCTGCAGCTTCATCTTGTGCGCCGTCTGCCAGGTGCGCAAAATGACCTCGCCCACCCGGCCCATGGCCTGGCTGTCGGAGCTGAACATGCTGATCGCGCCGATGTCGTGCAGGATATCCTCGGCCGCGATGGTTTCCTTGCGGATGCGGCTCTCGGCAAAGGCCAGGTCCTCGGCAATGCCGGCATCCAGATGGTGGCAGACCATCAGCATGTCCACATGCTCGTCCAAGGTGTTGATCGTGTAGGGCCGCGTCGGGTTGGTGGAGCTGGGCAGCACATTGCTCTCGCCCACCACTTTCAGGATATCGGGCGCATGGCCGCCGCCTGCGCCTTCGGTGTGGAAGGTGTGGATGGTGCGGCCCTTGAAGGCGGCCACCGTGTCTTCGACAAAGCCGCTCTCGTTGAGCGTGTCGGTATGGATCGCCACCTGGGTGTCGGTCAGCTCGGCCACATCCAGGCAGTTGTCGATCGCGGCGGGCGTGCTGCCCCAGTCCTCGTGCAGTTTGAGGCCAATCGCGCCGGCGCTGATCTGCTCATGCAGCGCCAGCGGCAGGCTGGCATTGCCCTTGCCCAGAAAACCCAGGTTCATCGGGAAGGCATCGGCCGCCTGCAGCATGCGCTCCATGTTCCAGGCGCCGGGCGTGCAGGTCGTCGCAAAGGTGCCGGTGGCCGGGCCGGTGCCACCGCCAATCATCGTGGTCACCCCGCTGGTCAGCGCCTCCTCGATCTGCTGGGGTGCGATAAAGTGGATGTGCGTGTCGATGCCGCCCGCGGTGACAACCATGCCTTCGCAGCTGATGATCTCGGTGCCCGGCCCGATGATGATGTCCACCCCTGGCTGCGTGTCCGGGTTGCCTGCCTTGCCGATCGCGGCAATGCGGCCGCCCTTGAGTCCAATGTCCGCCTTGACGATGCCCCAGTGGTCGATGATCAGCGCATTGGTCAGCACCGTGTCCATCGCGCCCTGCGCACTGCTGCGCTGGCTTTGCGCCATGCCGTCCCGGATGGTCTTGCCACCGCCAAACTTCACCTCTTCACCGTAGCCGCCTGCGCGCAGGGTGAAGTCCTGCTCCACCTGCACGACCAGCGCGGTATCGGCCAGGCGCAGGCGGTCACCCACCGTAGGCCCATAGGTTTCCGCGTATGCGCGTCTGTCCATCGTTGCCATCAGAACCATCCTGTCTTAGAACGCAGGCTCGCAGGCTGCGTGCTGCGCATCATTCCAGCGCCCCTTGCACCAGGCCGCGAAAGCCGTAGATCTGCCGGTCACCACCGATGTCCACCAGCTCCACCGTGCGCTGCTGGCCGGGCTCAAAGCGCACGGCCATGCCGCTGGCAATATGCAGGCGCATGCCGTGGGCCGCCTGGCGGTCAAACACCAGACCGGCATTGGTCTCGGCAAAGTGGTAGTGCGAGCCGACCTGGATGGGCCGGTCGCTGGCGTTGTGCACCACCAGGCTGGTGGTGCGGCGCCCCGGGTTCAGCGTATGTTCGCCGGCGTCCAGCAGCAGTTCACCTGGGATCATCGTGCGGCTCCTCGTCAGGCCAGGCGGGTCAGCATGGCTGCGCCCAAGACGGCGGTGGCGCCGCCCGCCAGCCTGGCCAGCCAGCGGTGGCGCTGCATGAACACCTTGCCCAGCACCATGCCGGCAACATGCAGCAGGGCCGAGCCCAGCGCCATGCCCGCCAGCGCGCCGGCAGATGCCAGTGCAGAATCGGCCGCCAGCTCAAAGCCGTGGGCCGCACCATGGAAAAACGCAAACACCCCGGCCAGCGCAGCGGCCAGCACCCAGGGCATCTGCTTTTGCACGGCCACCAGCAGGCCCAGTACCAGCACCGATGCGGCAATCATCGGCTCCACGCCAGGCACCCACAGGCCCGCAAAACCTGCCAGTGCGCCGGCCACCAGCAGGGCCACAAAGGCAGCCGGTGCGCGCCAGGCGGGCGTTACGGTCAGCGCACTCCAGGCACCCACGGCCAGCATGGCCGCCATGTGGTCGGCACCGGTAAAGGGGTGGGCAAAGGCATGGCCAAAGCTGCTCAAAAAGCCATGGTGGCCGCCGCCATCGCTGCCGACATGGGCGAGTGCAGACAGGGGCAAGGCAGCAGCGGCAAGCGCCACACTGGCAGAGAGTTTCTTGAAGTTCATGGTGCTATCTTGCGCAGGGGAAAGAAGGAGTTCAGACAATGGGCTCGTGCACGGTGACGAGCTTGGTGCCATCGGGGAAGGTGGCCTCGATCTGGATATCGGCAATCATCTCGGGGATGCCCTCCATCACATCGGCGCGGGTCAACACTGTGCGGCCGGCGCTCATCAGCTGGGCAACGGTTTGGCCATCGCGCGCACCTTCCATCACAAAGGCGCTGATCAGGGCCACCGCCTCGGGGTAGTTCAGCTTGAGCCCCCGGGCCAGGCGCCGCTCGGCCAGCAAGGCGGCGGTAAAGATCAGCAGCTTGTCTTTTTCGCGAGGTGTCAGTTCCATACACACTGCAAAGCAAGGCACATGCCAAGGGCCGCAGCGGCAGCGCATGCACGCTTTCCGTGCTGCATCGCCAAACCTCTGCACCACAAGCATGCAAGCCTGGCGCAGATGCACCAATTCAGCGCAGCCCGCACCCCAGCGCAGTGCAGTTCCTGGCACGTGGCTTGCAAAAGCCCAGGCATGTCCTGCGCACCCATCTCGCCTCCGATCCCGGCCCCTGGGCTTTGCTGCCCAGCGGCGACTCCGCACCAGCGCCAGCCATGAGCTGGCATGCCCAATTGGCGCTGCAGTACCACCCGCACGCCGGCAAGACCTCGGTGCATTTCAGCCACGATGGCCCGCTGCGCATCCTCAAAAGCCTCTACCCCGAAGGCCCGGGCATTTGCCACAACGTGCTGGTGCACCCGCCCGGTGGTCTGGTGGGCGGTGATGTGCTGGATATCTCGGTGGAGGTAGGGGCAGGCGCGCATGCGCTGGTGACCACACCGGGGGCGACGCGCTTTTACAAGAGCAATGGCCAGCCGGCCTTGCAGCGCACCCGCCTGCAGCTGCAGGCCGGCGCCCGGCTGGAATGGCTGCCGCTGGAGGCCATTGCCTACAACGCCTGCGATGCAGCCAATGAGCTGCAGATGGAGCTGGCACCCGGCGCAGAGCTGCTGAGCTGGGACATCACCGCGCTGGGCCTGCCGCTGGCGGGCCAACCCTTTGTGCAAGGGGTGTTCTCCCAGCACATCGCCTGGCCAGGGCATTTTCTGGAGCGTGGCCGCATCCGGGCCGATGATGGGCTGCTGCTCAACGGCCAGCTCGGTCTGGCCGGCCAGCGCTGCATGGGCAGCCTGGTCTACGCCAGCGGCTCGCCGATCGCCCGCGCCCAGCGCGAAGCGCTGCTGGAGAGCACCCAGCTGCTGCTGGAGGCCGCGCCTGCAGAGGTGATGGCAGGCGTGACCGCGCCGAACGAGCACATGCTGGTGCTGCGCGGCCTGGCGCCGGTGGTGGAGCCGGCCATGCAGCTGTGGAAGACAGTCTGGGGCCACTGGCGCAGCAGCCTCTGGGGCCTGCCGGCGCAGCGGCCGCGCATCTGGTCGATGTAAGAAGCTGTTCTAAGGGGCTGCCTGCCCCACTCGCCTGCGCGATTGCGCGCTCAGGCGCCGTCGATCAGCTGCTCGATGTCTTTGGCCAGGGTATCGACCGGCGTGCCGTAGCGGCTGTACAGGCGCAGGCGGCCTTCCGGGTCGAAGATGTAGTCGCCCGCGGTGTGGTCCATCGTGTAGCTGCCCGGGGTCTGGCCCTCGACCCGCTTGTAGTAGACCTTGAAGTCCTTGGCCATCCTGGCCGTTTCCTCGTCGCTGCCGCGCAGCGCCAGAAAACTGGGATCGAAGTTGGCCAGGTAGGCCTGCAGGATCTCGGGCGTATCACGGGCAGGATCGACCGAGGCAAAGATCACCTGCAGCTTGTCGCCCTTGGCGCCGAGCTTTTGCTTGACCGCTGCCAGATCACCCAAGGTGGTCGGGCAGACATCGGGGCACTGGGTAAAGCCAAAGAACACCAGCACGACCTTGCCCTTGAAGTCCGCCATGCTGCGGCGCTGGCCATGCTGGTCGGGCATCGAAAAATCCTGGCCATACTCTTTGCTGCCCGTCAGGTCGATGGCGTTGAAATCGGCCTTGGATTTGCAGGCGGTCAGAAAACCGGCGGTCGAGGCCAGCATGGCCGAGCCCGCCAGCCAGCGAAGGGCATTGCGCTTGTTCATTGCAGATTTACCAGCTCACATAGTGGTCCACCAGCAGCGCCACGAACAGCAGGCTGAGGTAGACCAGTGAAAAACGGAAAGTCTTGCGTGCCAGCGCATCGGAGTAATTGCGCCACAGTGCAAAGGCATAGCCAAAGAACCCGGCACCCAGCACAACGGCCGCCACCAGGTAGATCCAGGAGCTCATCTGGATGATGAAGGGCAGCAGGCCGGCGGCAAACAAGACCACGGTGTAGAGCAAGACCTGCACGCGGGTGTAATAGTTCCCATGGGTGACCGGCAGCATCGGCAGGCCGGACTTGCGGTAGTCCTCCACCCGGTACAGCGCCAGCGCCCAGAAGTGCGGAGGCGTCCACAGGAAGATGATCAGGAACAGCAGCAACGCCTGGGGCGAGACATCGCCGGTCATCGCAGCCCAGCCCAGCACCGGCGGCATGGCGCCCGATGCGCCGCCGATCACGATGTTCTGCGGCGTCAGCGGCTTGAGGATCACGGTGTAGATGATGGCGTAACCGACGAAGGTGGCAAAGGTCAGCCACATCGTGATGGCATTGATCCAGACGATCAGAATGGCCGAGCCGGCGATGCACAGCGCTGCAGAAAACATCAGGGTCTGCAGGTTGGACAGCTCGCCGCGCGCCGTGGGGCGCCAGGCCGTGCGCTTCATGCGCGCATCGATGCTCTGCTCCACCAGGCAGTTGAAGGCCGCTGCGGCCCCCGCCACCAGCCAGATGCCCGCGCAAGCGACGGCCATGCGCAGCAGCTCGGCGCCGCTCGGCACACCGGGCACGGCCAGCACCATGCCGATCAGTGCGCAAAACACAATCAGCTGCACCACCTTGGGTTTGGTCAAGGCATAGAACTGCGCAAAGCGGTTCGGCATTGGCGTTGCGGCAAGTTCGGTCATCGGGGCACTCAGTCTTTGTTCCATACAGCGTCATCAGCTCGCAGCACTGCGGGCAGGTTCAGCGCCCGCAGTACACCAGATCCAGGTCAGCACCACCATGATGGCAGCAGCGCCCCCAGTGTGCAGAACGGCCGCCAGCATCGGCCAGTCCAGCACCACATTCGACAGTCCCGTGGCAAATTGCAGCAGCGTCAGGCCGATCAGCCAGCGGCGCTGCTGCCGCAGCAGCGGCACCGTGCGCAGCATCCAGCCCAGCCACAACAAGGCGGCAATCACCAGGTAGGCAAACAGCCGGTGCATGTAGTGGATGGCCACCAGCGCTTCGTAGCTGATGTGCGACCCGTCGGCCAGAAAGCCTAGCGGGCGCCAGATCTGGAACCCGTCGAAGTTCATCGCCGGCCACCAGGCGCCATTGCACATGGGAAAGCTGGTGCAGGCCAGCACCGCATAGTTGGTACTGACCCAGCCACCCAGGGTCACCTGCGCAAACACCAGCAGCGCCGTGACCGCCACCAGGCCCCGCAACAGGCGCGGCACTGGGACTAACCCTAGATTATCGGCAAATTGCGTGTGGCGCGTTGCCTGCACGGTTAATAGCATCAGCAGCACGGTGCCACCCAGCAGGTGCAGGGTGACGATGGCGGGGAACAGCTTCATCGTCACGGTGAGAGCGCCAAAGGCCCCCTGGATCAGCACCCAGACCAGCGTGGCGGTCGGCCACCAGGGGCTGATCGGCTGGGATCCACCGCGTTTGCGCTGCAGCCAGGCACTGGCCGTCAGCACAATGATCAGGCCGCCCACGGCGGTAGCCAGGTAGCGGTGGATCATCTCCACCCAGGCCTTGCCATGGGTGACCGGGCCGGTCGGCATGGCCGCTTGCGCGGCCGATATCTCGGCATGCGCGCCAATCGGGCTGGCATTGCCGTAGCAGCCCGGCCAGTCCGGGCAGCCCAGGCCGGAATCGGTCAGCCGCGTAAAGGCGCCAAACATCACCAGGTCGAAGGACAGAAACAGGGTCAGAACGGCGAGCACCTGCAGGCGCTTGAGCGGCGTGGCGCCCCGGTGGCGCCACCAGATCCAGACGATGGGGCCCAGCGCAATGATGGCCCCGGTCAGCAACACACGCGCCAGCGGCGCGAAATCATACAAATCCTGCGAAGTCATGCTAGCTATCCACTACCGCCCTTCCTGGTCCCAACTCGACGACGCGCGCAACAAACGCTCCAGATCCTTGCGCGCCTTGGCCGCATCGGAGCGGCTGAGCTGGGCGGGGAAACGCATCATCCAGTGGCCCAGCGGGTCCACCACATACAAATGTTCGCCCAGCTGCTGGCCGGCCGCCGGCTGCAGCCACTGGGCCACCAAGGCCTGGGGGACGCGCAGCACCGTCGCCTGGTCCAGCGCGGCACGCAGGGCCTGCGGCGGCTCGCCGTCATCGGTCACCAGCCAGACCCAGTCCAGCCGGTCCTTCTCGCGGCCCAGGCTCTCGCGCAGCTGGCGCTGCAGGTAGAGGTTGTTCTGGCAAACCTCGTCGCAGGCCGCAGCCGAAGCGCTCAGCAGCAGCCACTGGCCCTTCAGGCTTTGCAGGTCAAACGGCCGGCCGTCCAAGGTCTTCACCTGCGCGGCCGGAATCGCCGGCTGCTGGCTGACCAGCTCGCCAAAATTGCGCCGCCCTTCGGGTCGGATCACGTAGTAGGTGAAGTAGGAGGCGATCACCGGCGCCGCACAGACCAGCAGCACCAGCAACATCTTGAGGCGGCCGCTGCGCGAGCGCTCGGCCTGCTCCAGGGCGGCTTCCGCCTGCCCGGCAGGCGGCAGGCCATGCACGGTCAGGCCCAGCAGCGCTTCATCAGCGGGCGGCGGGGCCTGGGTGGCTGCGGCGTCGAAGGACACGTCGGACAATTTGGAACCAGACATAGAGGATCGCAATCAGGCTGCACAGACCAAACCATTGAAATGCATAACCATAATGCTTTTCCACGCCGCTGCCTACTACGGGCCAGTCGCGCAGCAGGCCTTCACTGGACAGCCCGGTCTGCACCACGGTGAGTGCTGCCAACGGCAGGCCGGTTTCCTGCGCGTAACCATCGGTGTCGAGATTCTGCCGGATTCGGGAAACCCCTGGGTTCCCGGCGGACGTCTGCAGCTCGAAAAGCCGCGCCGGCTGGCCCGCCACCCGCCCTTCCAACTGCACCGTGCCGGCAGGCGTTTGCACCTCGGGCAGCGCCAGCCGGTCTTCAAAGTTGCGCGGCACCCATCCGCGCTGCACCAGCACCGTTTGCGGCTGGCCTGGCGCAACCGGGCCGGCCAGGCGCAGCGGTGTCAGCACATAAAAGCCGGGGCGCGCCTGCATCTGGCGGTTGTCCAGGAAGACCGTGAACTGCGGCAGCCACTCGCCCTGCAGCACCACCTGGCGGTGCAGCAGGCTGGCGCGCTCGGCCTCGCCCATGGGCTGCAGCAGGCTGGCCCCGTCCAGCGCCGGAAGGGCGGCACGCGCATCCAACTGGGCCTGGTAGGCCAGCTTCTGGTCGGCGCGGCGCAACTGCCAGAAGCCGAGCGAGGCCGTCAGCAGCATCGAGGCCGCAGCGGCGGCGGTGATCAGCACCCAACGCAGCTTCGCCCGGCGCTCGGTGCGGGTCGCGGGGATGAGGGAAGAGGCAGAAGGCGCGGGCATACGCTGGTTATACCCGCTGCAGGGGGTGGCAGCCAGCACCGCGTTGGACGTGATGCCGCAGGGTGACCTTATTGGGGTGCGGGCGGATGGCGCGCTGTCTGGCACTGCCGCACAATGGGTGGGCTGCGCCAGCTGCCAGAGAGGCCATCCGGGCGCTACGCGGCGCATTCCAAGAACACCGAGACAACCCTGAGGACAGCCCTATGCATTTGCTCATCGCACTCGCCCTTGTGGTGATCCTGGCCTGCCTGGCTGCGGCCGGTCTGTTCATGCTGCGCGGCAACCAGTCCGACGCAGGCAGCAAGCGCATGGCCTGGGCGCTGACCTTGCGCATTGCGCTGTCGGTGCTGGTGTTTGCCGGCATTCTGCTGGCCTGGAAGCTGGGCTACCTGCAGCCCCATGGCATACCGCTGGGGGCTTGAGGCCCCGGCAGCGGTCAACCTTACGCTACATCCAGTACACCAGGATGTAGAGGCCCAGCCAGACCACATCGACAAAGTGCCAGTACCAAGCCGCGCCCTCAAAGCCAAAATGCTTTTTGGCGGTGAAATGGCCCTTCTGCAGCCGCAGGGTGATGGCCAGCAGCATCAGCATGCCGATGAACACATGCAGGCCGTGGAAGCCCGTCAGCATGTAGAAGGTGGAGCCGTAGGTGCCCGAGTTGAGCTTGAGGTTCAGCTCGGTGTAGAGGTGGAAGTACTCATAGCCCTGCACGCAGAGGAAGATGATGCCCAGCACCACCGTCATCCACATGAAGCGGATGCACTTGCTGCGCTGGTCGGCCTGCAATGCATGGTGGGCAATGGTCAGGGTGACGCCCGAGGTCAGCAGCAGTGCGGTATTGATGGTGGGCAGCCAGAAGGGGCCTACGGTCTGGAACGGCTCGACGATGCCCGCGGGCGAGGCGGTGGCGCCCATTTCCACGCGGGGCCACACGGCCTTGAAATCGGGCCAGAGAAGGGCATTGTCCAGGCTGCCCAGCGCCGGCAGCGAATGGGACCGCGCCCACCACAGCGCCGTAAAGAAGGCACCGAAGAACATCACCTCCGAGAAGATGAACCAGCTCATGCTCCAGCGGTAGGACAGGTCGATGCGGTGGCTGTAGAGGCCCTGCTCGCTTTCGCGGATCGCATCGCCAAACCACTGGTACAGCACAAACAGCCACCAGGCAATGCCGGCAAAGAGCAGGTACATGCCCCAGGTATGCCTATTGACCCAGTTGCCGGCGCCGGCAATCACAAAGCCCAGGCCAATGGCCGCCATCACCGGGTGGCGGGACTCGGCCGGAACATAGTAGTACGGTGTGGTGCCATGGGAAGTCGCACTCATCGCTGCTCCTGAAATATCGTTTATTGATTCATTCTTGCGCTATGCCAATACTGGCATCAAACCAGCCACTGCACCAGGGCCATCAACCCCAGCACAAACAGGAAGATCGCCACCAAACCCACGGCGATCACCTGCAACGGCGTGATCTGCACGCCATCCTCTTGCCATTCCGCGCCCTTGCGCACCCCCAAAAAGGACCAGGCCACGGCCTTGACCGTGCGCCAGAGATTGCCTTTGCGCGGCGGTTGCGGGCCGGGCACGCTCGCCATCAGGAGGCCCCTGCCTGCGCCCCGGCGCCCTGCACCGCAGGCACCAGCACCGCCGTTGACGCAGGCGCTGCCGGGATACGGCCACCGACCTCAAAGAAGGTATAGGACAGGGTGATCGTCGTCACATCCTTGGACAGCTTGGGGTCGATCACAAAGGCCACCGGCCATTCCTTGCGCTCACCGGGCTCCAGCGTGTATTGGTTGAAGCAGAAGCACTCGAGCTTGTTGAAATACGGCGCAGCCTGCTTGGGCGCATAGCTGGGAATCGCCTGGGCCGACATGCGGTGGTCCTGCTCGTTGCGGAACTCGTACATCACCGTGCTCAGCGCGCCGGGGTGGACCTGCATCGAGCGCACCGCCGGCTTGAAGCTCCAGGGGCCGCGCGCATTCGCATCGAACTCCACGGTGATGGTGCGGCTCTCGTCGACCTGGCTGTTGAGCTTGACGTTCTTGCCCGCGGTGCCGTTGCCCGGCACATCGCGCTCGGTCAGCGCCAGGATGTTGATGCCCGTGACCTCGCAGATGCGCTTGTACAGCGGGATCAGCGCGTAGCCGAAGGCAAACATGCCAAAGGCGACCACGGCCAGCTTGCCCACCATCTTCGCGTTGTCTGCATGTCTGCTCACCTGCTGCTCCCTGTGCTGCTAGAGCACCGTCATTTTTACGAGAAATCCGATGAAGAACGCCACGGCGATCGACGCCAGAATCCATGCCAGTCGCCGGTTGGCCTTGCGCTGCGCGGGTGTGATCATCCAATCACCTTCGTGGCGGTCGCATCGAGCTTGGGCGGGGTCTCAAAGGTGTGGAAAGGCGCGGGCGATGGCACCTCCCACTCCAGACCTTCGGCACCTTCCCAGGGCTTTTGCGGGGCCTTCTCGCCACGGTGGCGCATGCCAGGCCAGACGACGAAGGCGAAGAAGTACACCTGCATCAGACCAAAGCCGAAGGCGCCGATCGAAGCGATCATGTTGAAATCGGCGAACTGCATCGGGTAGTCGGCATAGCGGCGCGGCATGCCGGCCAGGCCCAGGAAGTGCATCGGGAAGAAGGTGATGTTGAAGAAGATCAGCGAGCCCCAGAAGTGGATGCGGCCGCGCGATTCGGAATACATCACGCCCGTCCACTTGGGCGCCCAGTAGTAGTAGCCGGCAAACATCGAGAACAGCGAGCCCGCCACCAGCACATAGTGGAAGTGCGCCACCACATAGTAGGTGTCCTGCAGCTGGATATCGATCGGCGCCATCGACAGGATCAGGCCGGTGAAGCCGCCCATCGTGAACACGAAGATGAAGCCCACCGAGAACAGCATCGGCGTCTCGAAGGTCATCGAGCCGCGCCACATCGTCGCGACCCAGTTGAAGATCTTCACCGCCGTCGGCACCGAGATCAGCATCGTCGCGTACATGAAGAACAGCTGGCCGGTCACCGGCATGCCGGTGGTGAACATATGGTGCGCCCAGACGATGAAGGACAGGATCGCAATCGCCGCCACCGCATAGACCATCGAGGCATAGCCAAACAGCTTCTTGCGGCTGAAGGCCGGCACGATCTGGCTGATGATGCCAAAGGCCGGCAAGATCATGATGTAGACCTCGGGGTGGCCGAAGAACCAGAAGATATGCTGGTACATCACCGGATCACCACCGCCGGCGGGGTTGAAGAAGCTGGTGCCGAAGTGGCGGTCGGTCAGGGTCATCGTGATGGCGCCGGCGAGCACCGGCATCACGGCGATCAGCAGGTAGGCGGTGATCAGCCAGGTCCAGGCGAACATCGGCATCTTCATCAAGGTCATGCCCGGCGCGCGCATGTTCAGGATCGTGACGATGATGTTGATCGAGCCCATGATCGACGAGGCACCCATGATGTGCATCGCAAAAATGCTGGTGTCCATCGAAGGACCCATTTGCAGGGTCAGTGGCGCATACAAGGTCCAGCCCGCAGCGGGTGCCCCACCAGGCATGAAAAACGAGCCCACCAGCATCAGGCCGGCCGGGATCATCAGCCAGAAGCTGAAATTGTTCATGCGGGCAAAGGCCATGTCGCTCGCGCCAATCTGCAGCGGCAGCATCCAGTTCGCAAAGCCGACAAAGGCCGGCATGATCGCGCCGAACACCATGATCAGCCCGTGCATCGTCGTCAGCTGGTTGAACAGCTCGGGGTTGACCAGCTGCAGCCCGGGCTGGAACAGTTCGGCACGGATCAGCAGGGCCAGCACCCCGCCGACCATCAGCATCGTGAACGAAAACAGCAGGTAGAGGGTGCCGATGTCCTTGTGGTTGGTGGCAAACACCCAGCGGCGCCATCCCGTGGGCGCACCATGGTGGTGGTCGTCATGGGCATGGTCGGCGTGGCCGTGGTCGCTATGGCTGGGGTCTGTGGGGAGAACAGCGCTCATAAATCTTGACTCCGATGGCTCTTCTGGGGCTTGCACGCTTCAGGGTGCAGCAACAATATCGACACGGCGCGCCTGGCTGTCAGCGCCCTCGCCTGCGGTGATGGTCTGCGGCTTGCGCAGTTCGATGCGTGCTTCGGCCACGCCCTGCGCGACCAGCAGCTTGGCCACCGCCTGGGCGCGCTCCTTGGCCAGCAGCGCATTCTGATCGGCATTGCCGGTGCCATCGACAAAACCGGACAACGCTACCTTGCCGCTCTGGCCGGCCAGGGTCGCGGCCGCCTTCTTCACGGCTTCCTGCGCTGCGCCGTCCAGCTCGCTCTTGCCGCTGGCAAACAGCACTTGGGAGATGGGCGCTTCTGCGGCTGCTGCAGCATTGGCACCGGCCGACTCAGCGGCTGCTGGTGCTGCTGGTGCTGCTGCAGGATCTGCTGGGGCCGCAGAGGCTGCCCCTTCCGCTGGCGCTGCGCCCGGTGCAGCAGCAGCGGCTGGCGTGGCCGAGCCTCCGCCTTCAGGGAAGGTGCCGCCCCGTGCAGCGACAAACTGGGCGGGTTGCACCATCGTGCCCGTCTTGTTGCTCCAGTGGTTCTTGGTGAAGGTGACCACCGCCGCAAGGTCGGTATCGCTCAGTTGCTTCCAGGACGGCATGGCCCCGTTGGCGCGGCCTTCCAGCACCGTGTGCATCATGTCGGCCGTCGGGCCCAGTACCACCGGGCTGCCATCGAGCGCCTTGATCGGACCGGCGCCCTTGCCGTTGGCCTGGTGGCAGGCGGCGCAGTTGGCGGCATAGACCTTTTCGCCCCGGGCCACCAATGCGGCCAGCTCCCAGACCTTGTTGGGATCATCAGCCTGTGCGGCCAGCAGCTTCTTTTGCTCAGCCACCCAGGCGCTGTAATCACTGGCCGACAGCACCTTCACATGGATGGGCATGTAGGCATGCTCCTTGCCGCAGAGCTCGGCGCACTGGCCATAGTAGTCGCCGGTCTTTTCGGCACGGAACCAGGTGTCACGCACAAAGCCCGGAATCGCATCCTGTTTGATGCCGAAGGCCGGCACCATGAAAGAGTGGATCACGTCGGCAGCGGTGGTGATGATGCGCACCTTCTTGTCGACCGGCACGACCAGAGGCTTGTCGACGCGCAGCAGGTAGTCATTGGGCGCCTTGGAGACATCGCCGCTGTTCGACATCGCACGCTGGCCGCTGTCCAGGGTGGAGATAAAGCTCAGGCCTTCGCCTTCGCCGGTCAGGTAGTCATAGCCCCATTTCCACTGGTAGCCGGTGACCTTGACCGTCAGATCGGCATTGGTGGTGTCCTTTTGCGCGACCAGCACCTTGGTGGCTGGCAGGGCCATCAGGATCACGATGATGAAAGGCAGCACGGTCCAGGTGACCTCGACCGTGACCGATTCATGGAAGGTGGCAGGCACGGCCCCCTTGGATTTGCGGTGCTTCCAGATCGCATAGAACATCACCGCGAACACACCGACAAAGATGATGGTGCAGATCCAGAGCATCATCCAGTGCAGCGTGTGTTGCTCCTGGGCAATACGGGTAACGGGGGGAGCCAGGTTCATCTGCCCTACGGCCGGGCCGCCGGGAAGACTTTGCACCGCATGGGCTGCGGAAGTGAGGCCGGATGCCACCAGCAGCAGCCAAGAAGCCAGCTTATGAGAATCACTTTTCATAGTTGTCACTTACTTCTCATCTTCTCATCGTTATATAGGCAGGCTGAATGATGTGGGGGACAACATCCAGCCGCGTGGTGCAGACACCGCCGGGCGCATCTCCGCTTGCACCCGTACCACTTGGTCGTTACAGCGAGCATGGCCGCAACCGCGCAAGATTGCAACCCATGCAATCCCGGGATCATAGGAGATTGACAACAGCTGCTGTCCACCACTGGACAGCGCAGGAATGTGTTAAGGCGGCGGCACCGCCTGGGCGCTGCGCGTCAGCAGCCGCAAGCGATGCGGTCAGGCCCCGCCTGGTCGCCCTTGGCGCAGCATCTGTTGCATATCCTGCACGCTGATGCTGCTCTCGCCTTGCACCTTCATGCGCGGCGTGGGCTTGAAGGCATGGCCGTAGATGATCTCGAACGACAGCACCAGACGGCCCTGCTCCTGCGCATCGGCCAGCTTGGCCGTCAGCAAGGCGTCGAGCTGGTCGCGCCACTGGCGGCCGCGCAGGCCGCCAAAGCGGGCCGGGTGCAGGTTGCGGCCCAGCTCACGCAGCTCGGCGCGCAATTGCGCGGCGCCTGAATACGACAGGCTGATGCGCTCCATGTCCATCACCGGCTCGGCAAAGCCGGCCTGCACCAGCATATCGCCCCAGTCGTGCATGTCGGTGAACTCATGGCTGGCAGCAGGCCAGCCCTGGCTCGCATAAGCCGCGCGCAGCTCTTTGAGCGTGTCCGGCCCGAAGCAGGAAAACATCACAAAGCCGTTGACCGCCAGGCTCTGGTGCCAGGTCTGCAGCAGCTGCTGGGGGTTGGGGTGCTGGTGCAGCGCCATATTGGCCCAGAGCATCTGCACACTTCCCGGCGCAGGCAGGCCCCAGTGCAACTTGGCCTGGCGCCAGCGGCTCAGCGCCCACCAGGGCTTGTCCAGCTGGCTGCGCAGCAGCGCGGCATGGGCCGGACGGCTTTCGACGATGTGGATATCAGCCGCAGGGTAGCGTTCTGCCACCTGCTGGTGCGCCTCCAGCCCGCCGTAAACTGGCTCCCAACTGCACCAGGATTCGGGTTTTTGCACAATCCACTGCAGGCGCTCCTGCATCCGGCGGCCGACCTCCTCGTGCAGCCAGGGGCTGTGCGCAGGCGCGCGCCGCTGCCAGGCATGGGCGGCGTTGGGGTCGATCGAGGGAGGTGCGGTAAATTCAGCCATGGGGGACACCTGCGCTTTGGCGCGCAGATTATGGATTGGTATAAAAGCAATGACAGCAGCGACACCTGACAAGCACCGGCCCAGCCTGTGGCAGCGGGCGGCCCGGGTGCTGGGCCACCTGCCCAGCCAATGCCTGGTGTGCCGCAGCTGGCCCAGTGACTGGATCTGTGCGTCCTGCACCCAGGTCTGCTGGCAGCCAGGCCTGCGCCGCTGCAGCCGCTGCGCGCTGCCCTTGCCCGCCAGCACCGACGTCTGCGCCGGCTGCCTGCGCGATACACCGCTGTTGCAGTGCTGCCATGCCGCCGTGGACTATAGCCCGCCTTGGGATGGGATGGTGCTGCGGCTCAAATTTCACCAGCAGCTGGCATGGGCAAACCGGATGGCCCAACTGCTGCTGCGCACCCCGGGGGTCCTCGCCAGCCTGCAGCAGGCCAGCGTCATTCTGCCGGTGCCGTTGTCTGCCGGGCGCATGCGCGAGCGCGGCTACAACCAGGCGCTGCTGCTGGCCAAGGCCTTGTGCCGGCAAGCCCCCACTGGGTTGCGGCTGGCAGCGGTGCAGCCCCACTACCTGCAGCGGCTGCTGGACACCCCCGCCCAGGCCGGCCTGGACCGCGCGGCCCGGCTGCGCAACCTGCGCCATGCCTTTGCCCTGCGGCCGGGGCTGCAGGCGCAGGATCTGGGTGCGTGCCCCCTGCTGGTGGATGATGTGATGACCACCGGCGCCACCTTGGGCGCGGTGGCGCAATTGCTGCAGACGCGTGGCGCACCGGCCGTGCAGGCCCTGGTCTTTGCCAGAACGCTGGCGCCGGGCCAATAGCGCAGCGGCCCACCCCTGTTTGGCCGGGCCGCTACACTGGCGCCCTTGTTTTTGCGCATTTGCCATGTTCAACGTCGTCCTGGTCGAACCCGAAATCCCCCCCAACACCGGTAATGTGATCCGTCTGTGTGCCAATACCGGCAGCCGCCTGCACCTGATCGAGCCGCTGGGCTTTTCGATGGAAGACCGTCTGATGCGCCGCGCCGGCCTGGATTACCACGAATATGCCGCCACCCAGCGCCATGCCAACTGGGAAGCCTTCATCGAGCGCATGCAGCCCGCCGCCGACCGCATGTTTGCGATGACCACCCATGGCAGCAGCCCGGCCTTTGATGTGCGCTTTCAGCCCGGTGACTGGCTGGTGTTTGGCTGCGAAACCCGGGGCTTGCCCATCGCCGTGCGCGAAAGCTTTCCCACCAGCCAGCGGGTGCGCCTGCCGATGGTGGCCGGCCAGCGCAGCCTCAACCTCTCGAATGCCGTGGCAGTGACCGTGTTCGAGGCCTGGCGCCAGAACGGCTTTGCGATGCCGGACGGCACGCGGGCGCAGTAAACACCTACCAGCCCCGCCACCCCAGCGGGGCTCTCCGGCTCAAGCCGCGCTTTGCGTGCGCTTGACGAAGAACAGGCCCATGCCCACCAGCATCAGCAAGCCGCCAAACACCTTGTTCTGGATACGCATTGCGCGGCTGTCGCGCAGCAGGCGGCGCAGCACGCTGGCGCTGCCGGCGTAGCCATGCATCACCACCGTGTCGACCGCCAACGTGGTGGCAGCCAGAATCAGCAGCTGCAGCCACAGCGGGCGCTCCGTGGTCATGAACTGGGGCAGCACCGCCACCATGAAGATGATGCCCTTGGGATTGGTGGCATTGGTCAAAAAGCCGCTCAGCGCGCGCTTTTGCCAGCTGCCGCTGGCGGGCTGCTCGGCCTCGGTATCGATAATGCCGCCCTTGGCGCGCCACTGTGCAAAGCCGATGTAGATCAGGTAGCAGGCGCCGACGATCTTGACGGCATTGAAGGCCGTCTCCGATGCGATCAGCAGCGAGCCGACGCCGGCACCGGCAATCAGCAGAATCAGCAGCAGGCCCAGTTGCAGGCCCAGGATGGTGGCACTGGTCTTGCGCACCCCGTAGGAGAGCCCGTGGCTCATAGACAACACGGCGCCCGATCCGGGAGATACGGCAATGATGCAAGCCGCAACGAGATACGCCATCCAAGTATGCAAGTCCATGGTTCATCCTGGGGCAGCGGAGCCGTCCGCCACCAACACAGCCCCTTTGGGGCAAAGCGAGGATTATCACGCGGCCAGGCCAGGCACGCAGGCGCTGCGGCCATTGCCGCACTCTATTTTTTGATAGCTAGCGCGGCAATACCCACAAGCGCCAACCGCAAAACATTGCAATAAATTACCGTGACCCGGCAAATAAAAGTAATCTGTGCACCGCAACTACAAAACACCGATAACAAACCGCAAGCATGGAACACGCTCCCGCCTGGCTTACCTATACCTTTCTCTACCTGGCTGCCGCCGTCATTGCGGTGCCCATCTCCCGGGCGCTGGGCTTGGGCACCATCATCGGCTACCTGGTCGCCGGCATGATCATTGGCCCCAGCGGCCTGCAGCTGGTCAGCAACGTCCAGGACATCCTGCATTTTTCCGAATTCGGCGTGGTGCTGATGCTGTTCCTGATCGGGCTGGAGCTGCAGCCCAGCCGCTTGTGGAGCATGCGCCGCCCCATCTTCGGTGTCGGCACGGCCCAGGTGCTGCTGTGCACTGCCGGCCTGTTTGCCGCTGGCCTGGTTTTTGGCTATGACTGGCATCTGGCGCTGATTGCGGCGCTGGGCCTGGCGCTGTCATCCACGGCGATCGCGCTGCAAAGCATTGCCGAGCGCAACCTGATGTCCACCACCAGCGGCAAGACCAGTTTTGCGATTTTGCTGTTCCAGGACGTGGCTGCAATCCCGATCCTGGCACTGATTCCGCTGCTGGCCGTGGGCCACCAGGCTGCGCAGAACGACGGCAATGTGCTGATGGAAATCGGCAAGACGCTGGCCATCATCGTGGCCGTCATTCTGGTGGGCCGCTACCTGCTGCGCCCGGTGCTGCGCTGGATTGCCCAAAGCGAGTCGCGCGAGATATCGACCGCCACCGCGCTGCTGCTGGTCGTGGGCATTGCGTTCTTGATGCTGCAGATCGGCCTGTCGATGGCGCTGGGCGCCTTCCTCGCCGGCGTGCTGCTGGCTGACAGCGAATTCCGCGCCGAGCTGGAAGCCGATATCGAGCCTTTCAAGGGGCTGCTGCTCGGTCTGTTCTTCATTGCCGTGGGCATGAGCATCGACTTCTCCGTCATCCTGCAGGCACCGCTGACGATGCTGGTGCTGGTGCTGCTGTTCCTGCTGATCAAGTCCGTGGTCATCTATGGGCTCGCCAAGCTGCTGCGCATGCCGGTGCAGGAGCGCCCTCTCTTCACCTTGCTGCTGGCCCAGGGCGGTGAGTTCGCCTTTGTGGTGTTCAGCGCCGCCCAGGCGCAGCGCATCTTGACGCCCCAGCAGTCCTCGCTGCTGATCGGCTCGGTGGCCATCTCGATGGTGGCCACACCACTGATCGTGGCCGCGATGGACCGCTGGCTGATGCCCCGTTTTGCCAACCTGACCAAGGGCGACGATGTGCCACCCGAGCTCAGCGAGCAGCAGGAAGCGACGGTGCTGATCGCCGGTTTCGGCCGCTACGGCCAGATCGTCACCCGCGTGCTGCTGAGCCAGGGCATCAAGGCCGTCATCCTGGACCACAGTGTCGAGATGCTGGAGGTGGCACAGAACTTTGGCTACCGGGTGTTCTATGGCGACGCCACGCGCCAGGACCTGCTGCGCATTGCCGGCGCGGAAAAAGCCGAGGTGATGGTGATCGCGGTCGATGACGAGCTGCAGACCAACCAGATCGTGCGCCTGGTGCAGCAGCATTTTCCGCACCTCAAGATCGTCGCCCGGGCCAAGGATGTGGCGCATTGGTATGCGCTGCGCGACATGGGCGTGCACCATGTCGACCGCGAGGTGTTCGACTCCAGCCTGCAAACGGCCGAGAAGGCGCTGGAGTTGATGGGCTACAGCGAAGAAGATGCGCAGTATGTGGTGACCGTGTTCCGCGCGCACAACATTGAGCTCTCCGACAAGATGTACGAGCACCACCATGACCGCGAAACCATGCTGGCCGTTGCCAAGCAAGGCCGCGAGCAGCTGGTCGAGCAAATGGCCCGTGAGCGCCAGGAGCGGCAGGAGCAGGTGCAGGAAGCCAAGGATGCACCGAGCAGCCCCTACCCGCCGCCGCCCGAAGACCCGCACAGCCAGATCTGAGAACCTGTTGACAAGGGCCAGGCACCGGCCGCCCTTCCACCGGTTTAACCACAGCCCAGCGTAGCCGCCCAGCGCATGCTACGCTGTGCGCCCTATGTTCAACCCCTCCCAAGCCGATGTCCGGCGCTTTTTCTGCGCCGCCAATGCCAAGCACCAGGCGGGCCAGCCGATGGAAGCCATCGAGACCCTGGCCAGCCTGTGGATCGATGAGCACCCGGAGTACCGTGAAGACCTGAGCGACGTGGATGCGGCCATTGCCCGCAACTACGACCTGACGCCGGAAAAGACCAATCCCTTCCTGCACCTGTCGATGCACCTGTCGATCAGCGAGCAGTGCAGCATTGACCAGCCGCGCGGTATTCGCCAGGCCGTGGAGCTGCTGGCCAAGCGCCTGGGCTCGTTGCACGATGCCCACCATGTGGCCATGGAATGCCTGGGAACGATGCTGTGGGAGAGCCAGCGCTCAGGCCGCCCGCCCGACGGCAATGCCTATGTGGCTGCCGTGCAGCGCCAGGCCACCAAGGACTGATCGGCTAAAGACCGGCGGGCCTCAGTTCGCCGCTTGTTGGCTGCGAAAGCGCGATTCCGGCACGATTTGCAGCGGGCCGTCCAGACTGCCGATGTAGTTGGCGAGCGCCTTCATCTCGGCATGGGTGAGTTGCTTGGCCATGCCCACCATGATCGGGTGGTTGCGTCCGATGCGCGCATTCTTTTCGACGGTATAGGACTTCAGCGCCGCGTACAGATAGTCCGGGTGCTGGCCACCCAGCTTGGCATACGAAGGATCGAGCGGCTTGGAGAAGTTGTCGCCATGGCAGCTGACGCAGGTGCCTTTTTTCAGCAGTTCCGCCACCTCGGCGCTGGGCACCTTCGATGGTTTGTCCGCCAGCTTGGTTTCACCCACCGTGTGCTGCGCATAGTACGCAGCCAGATCGGCAATGTCCTGCTCGCTCAGCGAATCGGCAATCGCGCGCATCGTCGGGTGCTTGCGGTCACCCTTCTTGTAGGCGTGCAGAGCGGCATCGATGTACTTCTCGCTCTGGCCCGAAATCTTGGGCACCTGGTAGACCTCGGGGAAGCTGGCCTTGTAGCCCACAATGCCGTGGCAGCCAATGCACATCGCTACCTTGCCCTCAGCCGCCTTGGCGTTGCCCTTGATCTCCTGCGCGCAGATTGCGCCGGTCGCTGACGCGACAAGCAAGGCAAATATCGTGGTCCATCTTTTATTCATTGTGCGCACAATCGTGTGGTTCAGGCCACCGCAGTGATGCGGAGATCTGGGTTTATAGTCAACGCTGTACCGGCCCCGTCATCACGATTCTGCATCCACTTCCATGAAATTCCAAGGCACACAGAACTACGTCGCGACCAATGACCTCATGCTGGCGGTCAATGCGGCAATTACCCTTCAAAGACCGCTTCTCGTCAAGGGGGAACCAGGGACAGGGAAAACCATGCTGGCGGAGGAGGTTGCACAGGCGTTAGGCATGCCGCTGCTGCAGTGGCATATCAAGTCCACGACCAAGGCGCAGCAGGGTTTGTATGAATACGATGCGGTCAGTCGTCTGCGTGACAGCCAGCTCGCCGACCCCGAGAGCGCAAGCCGCGTCAAGGACATCAACAACTACATCATCAAGGGCGTGCTGTGGCAGGCCTTCACCGCCGACCAGCCGGTGGCGCTGCTGATCGACGAGATCGACAAGGCGGATATCGAATTCCCCAATGATCTCTTGCGTGAAATCGATCGGATGGAGTTCTACTGCTACGAGACACGCCAGATGATCCGCGCCAAGCACCGCCCGCTGGTGGTCATCACGTCGAACAACGAAAAAGAGCTGCCCGATGCCTTCCTGCGCCGCTGCTTTTTCCACTACATCCGCTTCCCCGATGCCGAGACCATGCAGCAGATCGTGGCCGTGCACTTCCCCAAGCTCAAGCAAGAGCTGCTGTCGGCCGCAATGAAGGTGTTCTTCGACATCCGCAACCTGCCGGGCCTGAAGAAAAAACCGTCTACCAGCGAGCTGATCGACTGGCTCAAACTGCTGGTGGCCGAAGACATTCCGCCCGAAGTGCTGCAGACGGCCGACCAGAAGATCGCCATCCCGCCGCTGGTGGGTGCGCTGCTGAAAAACGAGCAGGATGTGAGCCTGTTTGAAAAGCTGGTCTTCATGAACCAGCGCAACCGCTGACGCTGCCATGGCCACGCCGCAGCAACTGCTGATCGAAGGGCTGAGCGACGCGGCCGGTTTTCTGGTGGGCGCGCTGCTGGGCTGGGGCATTGCCACGCTGCTGGGCTGGCAGTTGTTCTCCGAAGGCTATGGCGCCGGCAGCATTGCCGCGATTGTGCTGGTCGGCCTGGGCGGTGGCGCGGGCTTGCAATTGGCCCGGCGCTGGCGCAGCCGCCGCCCCTCCAACCCTGAACGCTGAATAGAAAGAGGCATATGGCCTTCGTTGAACCCGTTGAATTGCGCGCCCGTGGCGTGCTGCTGACCCCGCTGACCCTGGCGCATGAGGCGGGCCTGCGCGCCGCCGCGCAGGATGGCGAGCTGTGGAACATCCGCGTGACCTCGGTACCCGAGCCGGAAAACACCCGTGCCTATATCGAGCAGGCCCTGGCGATGCGCGATGCCGGCAGCCGCATGCCCTTTGCGGTGGTGGACGAGGCCAGCGGCCAGTTGCTGGGCACCAGCAGCTACCACGACATCGTGCCCGCATTGAAGCGCGTCGAGATTGGCTACACCTGGTATGCGCGCAGCGTGCAGCGCAGCCATGTCAACACCACCTGCAAGCTGCTGCTGCTGACCCACGCTTTCGAGACACTGGGCGCTGCCGTTGTGGGCTGGCGCACCGACAACTACAACTTCGCCAGCCAGCGCGCGATCGAGCGCCTGGGCGCCAAGAAGGACGGCGTCATCCGACACCATGCGCCGCGCCGCGATGGCACCGTACGGGACACCGTGCTCTACAGCATGCTGGCCGGCGAATGGCCCGAGGCCAAGGCCCAGCTGCTGTACCTGCTGGACCAGCCGCGCTGAGACTTCAAGAGCTGCCAGCTCAGGCAGTCTGCAGGTTCAACACGCCCAGATACTGCTCCGGCAGAATCTGGCGCAGATGGGTTTTGACGTTGTCGGCATAGCCGGTATTGGTCATTTGCTCCAGAAAGCGGACCATGTCCACCAGGCCCAGCAGCAACTCGGTCTCATCGCTGGCCTGCTGCACCCGCACGGCCAGCGCCATCGCATCGGCACTGCGCTGCATCTGCAAAATCCCCACGGCATACATCTTGCAGCCGGCCAGCGAGCGTTTGCTGCCATGGCTGGCCCGCGTCTGCTCCACATATGCAGCCGCCACCGGTGCGGATGCGGGCCGAGCAGGCGATGGGGGTGCGGGCGTGCCTGGCGGGACCGGAGGCGCGGCAGGCGGTAAGGGCGGAGGCGGTGCGGCGGACTGCTGCGTGGCCAGATAGCCGGACAGGACCAGGGCATCCAGCACACTGCCCGCGCTGTCCCCGACCCAACGCGCAATCTCTTGACGTGAGCGCTGGCCGTCGCACAAGATCAGAATCTGGCGCTCCTGCACGGACAGGCTGCCGCGATCCCGCAAAGCCTGGCGTGCCTTGTCCGTTTTGATCATCACCATGACAGCTAGCCTTCCGAGTACCCGTTAGACTGGAGAGGCTAGCGCCAAACTGTTACGGATTGTTTACAAACCATGTTGATAGACTTTTTCTACACCTTGCGCGCGGCCAAGTTGCCGGTGTCGGTCAAGGAGCTGCTGACGCTGCTCGAAGCACTGGACAAGGGCCTGGCCGGTCCCCGCTCCCAGGATGCCTGGAGCCTGGACGACTTCTATTTCCTGGCTCGGCTTTGCCTGGTCAAGGATGAAAAGCTGTTCGACAAGTTCGACCAGGCCTTTGGCGCCTATTTCAAGGGCATGGAAATGCTCACCGACTGGAAGAAGGAGCTGCCCGAGGACTGGCTCAAGCAGGTGCTGGAAAAAGAGCTGAGTGCCGAAGAAAAGGCCGCCATCGAGGCGATGGGCTGGGATGAGCTGATGGAGACGCTCAAAAAACGCCTGGAAGAGCAAAAAGGCCGGCACGAGGGCGGCAGCAAATGGATTGGCACCAATGGCACCAGCCCCTTTGGCCATGGTGGCTACAACCCGGCCGGCGTGCGCATTGGCGGCCCGGGCAAGAGCCGCAGCGCCGTCAAGGTCTGGGAGCAGCGGGCCTACCGCGATTACGACGACACCCAGGAGTTGGGTACCCGCAATATCAAGGTGGCGCTGCGCCGCCTGCGCCGCTTTGCCCGCGAAGGCAACGACCTGGAGCTGGACCTGCCCGACACCATCCGCGCCACGGCGGCCAATGCCGGCTACCTCGACATCAAGATGGTGCCCGAGCGCCATAACCATGTGAAAGTGCTGCTGCTGATGGACGTGGGCGGCACGATGGACGACCACATCCAGCGGGTCGAGGAGTTGTTCAGCGCCGTCAAAAGCGAGTTCAAGCACCTCGAGTTCTACTACTTCCATAACTGTGTCTACGACTACATGTGGAAGAACAACAAGCGCCGCTACGCCGAGAAATTTCCGACCTGGGACATCATCCGAAAATACAACAAAGATTACAAACTGATCTTTGTCGGCGATGCAACAATGAGTCCATACGAAGTCCTACAAGCTGGAGGCTCTGTTGAGTACAACAATGAGGAACCTGGAGCCGAGTGGCTTAAACGATTGACCCATGCCTTTCCAAAACACGCCTGGATCAATCCGGAGCCGCAAGGCGTGTGGCAATACCGCCAAAGCATCAGCCTGATACAACAACTCGTAGGTGACCGCATGTTTCCCCTGTCGCTCAAAGGGCTGGAGGACACAATGCGTTTGCTGTCAAAGTGACCATGCGCCAACGTCTGACGACGCCGGTCCTGCCGGCGTTTTTTATTCTTACTGCTGCTCTGCTTGCAGGCTGCAGCAGCACCCCCAAGGGCGACGACGCGGAGGATTCCGCGACGCATGCCAGCAGCGAACCCGCGTTTGATATCACCGTCAAGGCCCCCAAGGAGGTGCGCGAGTACCTGGAGCAGCACCTGGAGCTCAAACGCTATCGCAACTTTCCCGGGCTGCAGATGAGCGAGATGACGCGCCTGCTGGGCAGTGCCGATGAAGACGTGCGCGAGCTGCTGGGCACCTTGGGTTACTTCAGCCCGGAGATCAAGATCGATGCCTACGACACCGGCACCGCGCCCGCAGACACCGGCATCTCGACAGACAACAGCCAGGCACGCCCCCAGTTGCTGATCGAGGTCGAACCCGGCCCGCAGACCAAGGTGACCGAGGTCGAGCTGGACTACAGCGGTGAAGTCACCCAGGAAAAGAACTTTGCCGCGCGCCGCGCGCGCTTTCAACGCAACTGGGATCTGCAGCCCGGTGAGGGCTTTACCCAAAAAGGCTGGAGCAGCGCCAAGTCCGAAGGCCTGCGCAGCCTGCAGCGTAACCGCTACCCCACCGCCAAGATCAGCAACAGCCAGGCCAACATCGACGGCGATACCAACGAGGCCAAGCTGTCGGTGGGCTATGACAGCGGCCCGCTCTACAAGTTCGGCCCGCTGCGCATCGAGGGGACCGAGCGTTACGACGCTGAAGGCATCGCCCGCATTGCCCGCTTGCCCAGCGGCCAGAACTACAGCGAAACCGACATGCTCGATGCCCAGACCCGGCTGGCCGCCAGCGGCTACTACGATTCGGTCTTTCTGACCTTGGACACCGACACCGCCAACCCCAAGGAAGCGCCGGTCATTGCCCAGGTGCGTGAAGCCAAGCTGCAAAAGGTGGTGTTTGGTATCGGTATGTCGACCGACACCGGGCCGCGTCTGAGCCTGGACCACATCCACAACAAGATGCCCGGGCTGGGATGGCGCGCCGTGAGCAAGTTCTCTTTTGAACGCGACAAGAAGCTGCTGTCCACCGAATGGACCGATCTGCCCAAGGAAAGTGGCTGGGCCTATTTTGGCGCCGGCGAGGTCAAGCGCGAACTCAATGGCGACTTCACCGTCAACTCCATGCAGCTGCGCGGTGGTCACAAGAAAAGCTCGGACCATATCGACCGCAGCGCTTTCCTGCAGTACGACTTCTCCTCGGTGCAGGGCCAGGAAAGAATCCCCTCCAGTAGCGCCTTGAGCGTCAATTACGGCTGGACGGGCCGCTACTTCAACAACAATACCGACCCCACGCGCGGCTACGGCATTGCCGCCGAGCTGGGTGCCGGCTACACCATCACACCAGAGCGCGAGCCCTTTGTGCGCAGCCTGCTGCGCTGGCAGGGCTTTGTGCCGGCAGGCAAGGTCACAGCGCCCAATGGCAGCTCACGCAGCGCGCGCATTGCGCTGCGGGCCGAAGGCGGCGCCATCATGGCCAAGGATTCGGCCGTGATCCCTGCGACCCAGCTGTTCATCACCGGCGGCGACACCACCGTGCGGGGCTATGGCTACAAGAAGATCGGTACCCGCATTGCGGGCGACCAGGTCTATGGCGGCCGCTACATGTATGTGGGCAGCGTCGAGTACCAGCGCCCCCTCGTACGCAATGGCGAGATCAGCGCCTGGGAATCGGCGGTGTTTGCCGACGTAGGCTCGGTCGCCGACAAGGCTGGTGATCTGACCCCCTTCTGGGGCATTGGCACCGGATTGCGCTGGCGCAGCCCGGTCGGTGCGCTGCAGGCCGATGTGGCCTATGGCCTCAAAGATGAACGCTTCCGCTTGCACTTGCGTCTGGGATACAGCTTCTAAAAATGGCAGATACACACGCTATTGCACCTCCGGCCAGCGCGGCGCCTGCTGCGGCGTCTCCGCCCAGCGGCCCCCGTTCCCCTCAAAAGCGCAGTGGATGGCGGCGCGCCGCACGCTACTTGCTGTGGTTGCTGCTTGCCCTCATCGTGCTGCTGGCCGCCTTGCTGGGCGGCGCTTGGTGGTGGACCGGGCAGAACGATTCGCTCGCCCGCACGATCACTCTGGCCCAGCGCTTTTTGCCGGCCGACATGCAACTGCAGGCGCAGGATGTGCAAGGCAGCCTGCGCGGCGGTGGCAGCATCGGCCAACTGCAATGGAGCAACCCGTCGCTGAGCGTGCAGGTGGAGCAGGCCACCATCGGCTGGAGCCTGGACAAGATCTGGGACCGCGAGCTGCGCCTGGCGCCCATCCATATCGCCAAGCTCACCATCACGCCAACGGGCATCGACAAACCTAAAGAGCCAACCAAGCCTCTGGAGCAGTTACCGCTGCCGCTGCGTGTGCTGGAGGTGCCTTTTACGGTGGACGAAATCGTCTGGGCCGCGCCGCAGCCCGTCACCGTCACGCAGTTGCAGGGCCACTACCTCTACGCCGCTGACAAGCACCAGCTGCAGATCGACCAGGTCGAAGCCTTCAATAGCCGCCTGCAGCTCAAAGCCGATGTGGATGCGCTGGCGCCGATGCAGACCAGCGCCGTTCTGAAAGCCCAACTGGACCAGCCTGCCACCGATGCCCTGCCCGCCATCCTGGCCGATGCCGGTGTGCAGGTCAGCGGAACCTTGTCGGGCCTGGATGCCGCTTTGCGCGTGCAGGCCCAGGTCAATCCCCAGTTGCCCGCTGCAACGGCCAAGGCGGCAGACACCCCACCCGCGCCAGCCCCCAGCAACAAAAAAACCGCCAACAAGGCCCCCTCGGCCCAGGAGAAAGCCGCCAAGACCCAGGCCGCCCGCTCGGCCCAGGCACTGGCCGGCGCCGCGCCCATGCAGGCCCATGTGGATGCCACCGTCTACCCCTGGCGCCCCTGGCCGCTGGGCCCGGCACAGGCGCAGTTGCAAAGCGTCAACCTGGGCGCCTTCTTGCCCAGCCTGCCCACCACCTTGCTCAACGGCCAGTTGGCGGTGAGCGAGGCAGCGCCCGAGCTGGTCAGCAGCACCCATGCCGCCCATCCCGCACCAGCACTGGTGGATGTGCCGGTGGACCCCACGGCCGGCAAGGCCGATGCCACCACTTCTGCCGATGCCCAGGATGCCGCCCCCGCAACGCCCCCTGCGCTGCTGCCCGTGCCGCTGGATATCCAGGTCGATATCAAGAACGCCCTGCCCGGCCCCATCAACCACCAGCACCTGCCGGTCAGCGCCGTGCAGACCCACGCGTTGTTTGACGGCCAGCGCGTGGATGTCCTCGAAGGCAGCCAGGTACAACTGGGCAGCGGCAGCCTGACGGCCCAGGGCCACTACCGCCTGGCAGACCACCATGCTGGCATCCAGGCGGCGCTGCGCGCCATCAACCCGGCGCTGGTCGATACCCGCATCGACAGCGCGCCGCTATCCGGCACCCTGTCGGCCCAGTCGCAGAACGAGGCCATTGTCTTTGACGCCAATATCACCTCCGACCGCCGCACGCCTGCCAAGGCCAGTGCAGCCAGCACCAGCTTGCCGATCGACCGCGTGGTCGCCAAGGGCCAGTGGAAAGCACCCGAGCTGCAGCTGCAAAGCGCGCAGATCGATGCATTGGGCGCCCACATCAACGCCAAGCAGTTGACCGCCAATATCGACCAGCGCAGCGGCGCGGGTGAGCTGTCGGTGCAGGCACCCGGTGCCAATCTGGATGCCAAGGCCCAGGCCACGCCTCAGCAAGGCCAGGGCAATGTCTTGCTGCGGCTGAGCAGCGCCGAGCAACTGCTGCAGTGGCTGCGCAAGGTGCCGGGCATGGCCCAGGCGCTGCCCGAGGGCATGCTGGCCCAGGGCAGCCTGGATGCCAAACTGCGCTTTAGCGGCGGTTATGGCGATGCGCTGCGCCAGCTGCAGCAGGCCGGCCTGCTGGCCCGATTGCCAGAGGGCATTCCCTCTGGTGGCCAGCCCTTTGCACTCGACGCCAGCATCACCACCCCGCAGCTGAGCGTGCGCCCCAGCGCCGATGCCGCCGACTTGTGGCAGCTGCGCGATACCGAGCTGGCCCTGGTCGGCAACCTCAAAAAGGTGCAACTGGACCTGCGCACGCAAGCCCAGCATGGCGAGCAGCAAATGGCCGCCCAGGTCAGCCTGGCGGCCAACAGCACGGCCGCCCAGCGGTGGAGTGGCGCCTTGAGCAAACTGCAAGCCCGCGCGACGCTGCCGCCCAACAAGGAGCCCTGGCAGGTACAGCTGCAGCAGCCGCTGGACTTCCAACTGCAGCTGCCGGCAGGCAGCCAGCCCCTGCGCGCCAGCACCGGCGCCAGCCAGTTGCAGCTGACCGGCCCCCAGCCCGGCACGGTCACCTTGCAATGGAACCCCTTGCAGTTCAGCCAGGGGGCGGACAAGGCTGTGCAACTGCAAAGCACGGGCACCCTGCAAGGCCTGCCTGTGCGCTGGATACGCGCCTTTCAAAAGCCCGATCCGAGCCAGGCGCAAAAGCACAGCCCGCTCGATTCGGACCTCGTCGTCCAGGGCCGCTGGGATGTCAACACGCAAAACGGCCTCAACGCCAAGCTCGAGATCGAGCGCGCCAGTGGCGATCTGCAGCTGCACACCCAGGGCAGTGCGCCGAAGAACGTGACCTTCCACTCCAGTGGCAAGGAAGGCGCCATCTCCAAGGCCTTCTCGGCAGAGGGCCAGACCGTCGTCGCGCGCATCCGCACTGCCAAGGTGGAAGTCACCGTGCAAGACCGCCAGGTGCGCAGCCGCGTGCAGTGGGATTCGGTCAACGCCGGCCAGCTGACGGCCGATGTGCAAACCGCGCTGCAGTACGAAGGCAAGAACTACCTGGGCGCCACCGTGGCGCCCGATGCGCCACTGAGCGGCAGCATACAGGCGCAAATGCCCGACCTGGGCATCTGGGCCAGCTTTGCGCCCCCGGGCTGGCGCGTAGCGGGCAGCCTGGCGGCCAATGTGCAGTTGGCAGGCAATCTGCAAGACCCGCGTTGGAGCGGCACCATCACCGCCGACAAGATGCACGTCCAATCGCAGCTGGATGGCGTGGACCTGCGCAACGGCAGCCTGCGTGCGCAGCTCAACGGCAATACATTGGAGCTGCAAAGCCTGCACTTTGACGGCGGCGAAGGCAGCCGTGCCCGCATCGCCGGTTACAGCGGCAATCTGACGGCCGCGCCCACCAGCGGCGGTACCCTGGATGCCACCGGCACCATCAGCTGGACCATGCCGCAAAACGGCGCTGCACCCGATATCCGCATGGACATCCGCACCCAGGCCAAGGCCCTGCAGGTGCTGGTGCGTGCCGACCGCCAGGTCAGCGTCTCCGGCCAGGTGCGCAGCCAGCTGCAGCAAGGCCAGATGAGCATCACCGGGGACCTGACCGTGGACCGCGCCAGCATCATGCTGGCCGATGAATCCTCGCCCAAGCTTGGCAGTGATGTCGTGGTCAGCACCAAGGCCAGCCGCGCAGCCGCTGCCGAGAAGGCCAAGCAGGAAGCGGCCAAGGCCGCCCAGGCCAAGCTCGATGCCCCTGCAGGCCAGGTGACACCCGCCAAGCCGCTGATCCTGAACGTCAAGCTCGACATGGGCCACGACTTCGCGCTGCAAGGCTATGGCATCACCACCCGTCTGACTGGCACGCTCAATGTGCAAAGCAGCGGCGGCGCCGGCATCGGCATGCCGCGTATCACCGGCGTCATCAGCACCGAAGAAGGCCGCTACCGCGCCTGGGGCCAGGTGCTGAATGTGGAAACCGGCCTGATCCGTTTCAATGGCCCGTACAACAACCCCTCGCTCGATATTCTGGCGCTGCGTCCGAACATCGCTGTGCGGGCGGGTGTGCAGGTCAGCGGCTCGGCACAGGCGCCGCGCGTGCGCCTGTACTCCAACCCCGAAATGCCCGATGCGGAGAAGATCTCCTGGGTGGTGATGGGACGCGACCCAGCCGAAGGTGGCGCCAGCAGCGCACTGATGCAGCAAGCAGCGCTGGCCTTGCTCAGCGGCGGCTCGGGCGAGAGCATCACCGGCAATATTGCCAAGGGCCTGGGCCTGGACGAAATCGGCTTTGGCGGTACCGACCGCGACTCCGCCAGCCTGTCCCTGGGCAAACGCATCTCGCAGGACCTGTATGTGACCTACGAAGCCGGCCTGGCCGGCACCCTGGGCGCGCTCTACATCTTCTATGACTTCACCCGCAATCTGCAGCTGCGCGGTTCCGCCGGTACAACCAGCGCGCTGGATCTGATCTACACCTTGCGGTATGACTGATTGAGCCCCTGAGCCACAGATCGCGAGCAGTGCGCAAGGACATGCCTCCGCCCCGTTGCAAAACGGCGGAGGCATGTTTGTCAGTGGGAAGCCGGGGTTGCAGTTGCCGTTTCTCAGGCAATGCAGGCGTCAATCCTGGGCCATGCCAAAGAATCCAGCACCGGACCAGGGCGCCTCGCCTGCACCACTGCGCTGGCTCCGCACCCTCGCGGCAACAGGCGCTGGCAACTGTGCCAGGACCTTGGGAAAAGCTCTGCAATAGGCCGTTTGCACGCCGGCCATCTCGGCCAGCTGCCGATAGCTGATCCAGGCGCCCTCGGGCACCGCGCAGGCCACTTGCTGGACCCTCTGCTGCCACTGGTCGCTGAACGCAGGCGCTATCGCGCGGCATACCGCTATCGCTGCGCCACGGCGGATGGTTCCGCCTCGCAGCACGCGGGCAAGCATGCCTCGGTCTCGGCCGATATTCGCAACGATCCCTGGCGCCCTGCGCTCCAGCAGCCTGCAGGGTTCACAGACAAACGTGATCCAAAGCACCACGTCGCTGCCAATCCGCAGCAGATCACCGGAAGCAAGTCCCCGGGCCGGGAAGTCCACCCGCAGATTCTCCCTAAGAGTGCCGTCCGCTAAATCCCAGCGCCGGTAGGCACCGTTGTCCGCGATCAGCAGTTGCCGGGGAGACAGAAGGGACGCATGGCGATCCTCCGCCAGGCCATAGCCGCCGATGGCCTGGGCCTCCGCCACCGATCGCGGCCCAGGCGCCTTGCCGGCTCTGACGTAAAGCGCTTGCAGGGAACCGATGGGTTGCCAGCGATCATGGAGCGCCGCCAATGGAGGGAGTGGGGTGGAAGGAAAAGGAAACATGCTGTGAAATTTTGCGCTTCAGCAGGAGTTTGCCTGGAGTCGCGACTTCTTGCAGCCCAGGCAGCGAGCTGCGCTGAGGGGGCGTGCCGCGTGCGGATCAACGCATCGGATGCAGTCCCCCGCCAGATTGGCTGCGAGGCTCGGCAAGTCCTCTACAATAGGCCGCTGTCCCTCTCCGTAGTTCAATGGATAGAACGAGTGCCTCCTAAGCGCTAGATACAGGTTCGATTCCTGTCGGGGGGACCATGATTTTGCAATGAAATCATAAACTTACATCAAAAAATCCAGCAAACGGGACAAGACCGGGACAAAACCAGACTAATTAGACCTATTTCGGCAGGTCGTTAGCTGGTTTTTTTATTGGTGAAGATTGCGTTTTGCCGCTGCTCTTTTGATGGACTGTGCCGGCCGCTGCCGGCTGTGGCCGGCCCGTGTCGTCTGCCACTCATCGCCAGCTCCAGCGCTAGGCTATCGCCGCTCCGGCGCGGCTCCAGAGCAAGGCACCTGCCGCCCTACCCCGGCGAGCCCCCCCCACCCTTCGCTGGGATGGTCCGGCTGGCGGCGCGACCCGTGCAGCGCCCCCTACCCTCTGCAGGGTTAGAGCTTCATGTGGTCGGGAGACAACGGGGATCAGCCGGCGCTGGCTGGCAGCCGCCGCCCGATGTTGATTTTTAGGAGCTACGTTGTAAGGGTATCGAGTGGTGCTCGAAAGGGGAAATTTCCAAATTGCGAAATTTCGCAAGTTGCAGGGGGATCGCCAAACGCTACCCCCTTCCAGCCGGAATAATTTCTGGAATATTTTTCGCCGGAAATTTCACCGCTTCGTGTCTGGCGCCAACTCGATAGTCCGCACATCGTCATTGCTCAGGCCATACCGCCTAGGCTGCAGCCAATGCACCCAAAGCCCTTTCATCCAGGCCAGCGCATAGAGCACGCTGACCGCGAAGATGCCCCATTGCTCGGCCTTCCAAGAGGCGTAGAACCAGAACGGCTGGCCCAGCATGCCGAAGATGCACGCCCAGCGCCTGAAGCTCTCGGAGCGGGCTTGCGACAGCCAGGCGGCTGCTGCTCCGAGCACCGCGATGGCAACTTGATCGATCTGCATGGGATCACCCTCAATACTGTATAAAAATACAGTCTACCCATCAGGCAATGGCCCCACAAACAAAAAAAGAGCCTCCCCAGTGCCGTAGTGGCGCCGGGGAGGCTATGTCTATTTCAGCGCTGGTCGGGTGTAGTTGGTAAGCACGCCACATGCAGCAGCTCGAACACATCAGCACCAGAAGCTAGCTGTTCGACGGGCCTTGTAGGATTCTCCAGAGAATAGGCTCCTCGCTCCCCTTACGCACCGCGTGTGATTTTCTGGACTTCGAAAACACCAGGGACAGCAGCGCACCCTTGAGTCCGCTCCAGGCAGTTTTGAAAACCCTTTCTTTCTGTTAGAGCGGCGCGGCTAATTACCGAATCGCGTTGTATTTTTTCAAGATCTTGACAGTCTCGTCGATTGGCAGGGCGTCGACCACATGACCATCTACGCCCTTGGTCGTGGTAGCACGCAGCAGTGAGTTGTAGATAGCCTCCTCGGTTGCTTCAACCGTTGCCAAAAAAAGTGGCGAGACTGAGCCATTACCCAGCACCGGCGTAGTGCGCAGCGCTTCTGAGGCCTTCACACGCACCTGCGTGGCCGTGCTGAAGGCAATCACGTAGTCTCCACTGCCATTGGTGGCGGGTGACCCCGTCCGCGCCAAACCCATCATGGCGCGCTTGGCCAAGCGCTCTAGATTTCGCGCACCCAATGGCGCGTCCGTGGCCACCACCATCATGATGGAGCCATCAGCCTTGTCGCTAACCTTGTCAAAATCAATCACATTAGCCGCCACTTGAACTGGACCACCGGTCGCGCTGGACTGCTTGTTGGCTTTTTCACGCTCAAGCTCCTCTTTCAGGAAGTAGCGGCCTAACTCTTGTCCCACGGGCGCGCCGTTCATCGTTAGCACTCCTCCAAAGTTGGTTTGCACCAGCACGCCTACGGTATAGCCGCCCGCACTTTGTGGCACCACACGCGATGCGGTTCCAATTCCACCCTTGAAACCAAAAGCCTGCGTACCGACACCCGCGCCCACGACACCCTCCTGCACCGGGCCTTCATTTGCACTCTTCAATGCAGCGAACACCTCTGCCTGACCGACATGGCGACCGCGAATATCGTTGAGGTAACCGTCATTGGTCTCGCCCACCACCATATTGATCGAGCGCACCTGTTCGTTGCCTGGCAGGCCCAGCATCCAGTCCATTCCCGCATCGGCCACGCGCGGCACATTCAGCGTCCCTGTTAGCAAAATGGGGGATTCAATCTCACCCAACTCTTTGATCTGCGTGACGCCCATCAGCTTGCCAAAACCGTTGCCAACGTAGACCGCAGCGGGCACCTTCTCTTGAAACAAGTTTCCACCGTGCGGCAAGATTGCTGTCACGCCAGTGCGAACACCCTCATTCTGGATAAGCGTGGTCTGGCCTACACGCACGCCCGCCACATCGGTAATGGCATTGAGCTTGCCCGTCGGCAATACGCCGTTGACTAGACCAATATCACGGGCACGCGGGCGCTGCGCGACGTTGTCGGCATTTTGCGCATAAGTGGAGGTGAGCGATGCAGCGATCAATGCGCTGGCTAAAATCGAGCGTGTAAAACGCATGGTGTGCTTTCTAGTGAAGTTTGAGTTGCATTACCCTCAGGGGCGCATTTGCACCGCAAGGCGCCTAGATCGGGTAGCGGCGTATTTTCAAGCAACAACCATGCCATGCTCGGTCGCCAAGCAGACAACATGGACTTTGATAGGCTTGACCTCTCTGATGGCCATGTTTGGCATTAGTAGCCTCCGTAGGCGTCAAGACTAAATTCCAAACCTCCTCCGGGCGGTTTTTTATTGCGCTGTGCAGGCCTGGTCGCTATCGTCACCGCTCAGCCGGCGCTCAATGTTCACCTGGTCGCACAGCGCGGCTACTTCGGCATCCCGTCGTCTAAGGTCGCCTCCGAGGCTTGCGACCACGCCGAGGCCTTCTGCAAGCTTGCGGTCGAGGGCTGCGGCTTTATCTGCAAGATCACTGCGGGCAACGGCGTCGGCTTGGGCTTGCGCACGATAAGTGGCGGCTCGGCTGTCGGTGTCGCGGTGCAGGCGCTCAGCGCGGGCAAGCTCAGCGCGCACATCCACAGCAATGCCAGTCTTGAGGCTCGCCAGGCGGTCGGCGCTGTAGATCGTGTCTTGGGCATGCTTGCTTTCCTTGATGGCGGTTTCGGTTTCGTCGGCTCGAGCGGCTTCAGCCAGAGTGGCTTGGCCCCTGGCCTGCTCGGCGCGCAGCTCGGCGATGGTCTTGCTGGCCTGCCAGCCTTTGACCACCCAGCCAGCGGAGAAGGCCATGGCAGCGATGACGGCCGCCAGTGCGGCTTTGATCTGCCAGGTCATAGCCCCACCTCGCAGATCTCGCCGTTGGCATCGCCCCGGGCCTGCAGGCCTGGCAGCACCACAGACACCCCTTTAACCGTGCCTCGATTCCAGCGCGGGTTCTCACGGCATGCGCCCACCACATCCCCTGCATTGGCCTTGCGCAGCAGGGTCGAGGTGTATAGCGCGCCTTCCCCCTTGTTGTGGATGAAGTCGATGAACACTGCTTGCTGCAGCGGGGTGTAGGTGGTCCAGAGGCGGAACATGCTCATGGCAGTGCGCTCGGCCGCCAGGTAGCGGCTGCGCTCCAGGGCGTAGCAGTCGGCCGGCGTGTAGTACCGGCCAGCCACCACGGCTCGGCCCGTGATGCCGTTGCAGACGGTCAGCGGCTGACCCTTGCCCAGCTTGTCCACGTAGGGTGTGCCAATGTGGCGGTAGCTGCTTTCGTAGTAGCTGCCCATCACCATGGCGATCTTGACCGCCTGGGATGTGCCAACATCAGCTGCCACAGCCTGGATGTACTGGCTCTGCTCGGCCATGGCCTGGGCTGCCGCCTGCTCGCGCTCGACTGCCACATAGCCGCCAGCGCCTGCCGTCAGGATGGCCAGGGCCATCAGGCCAGAACGCAGGGCATCAGGTACGCGGCTCATAGCTCGGCCCTCTGCGTTTCAGTCATTTTTTGGTAGTCCTCAAACAGGACTATCCGAGTCTTGCGCGGCTTGACCCAGCCCCAGCGCTCAAACGCCGGCCGCCACAGCTTCTTCCAGAACCACTCGCAGATGAGCAGCACCGTGTAGAGCGCCGCCACGATCGAGGCGATGGTCCCCCACGGAATGGAGTTCACCCAGAACCAAGTCTCAAAGCTGGAATTGACCGTCGCTGCCTGGGCGATCTTGTCTGCCACATCGGCTTGCGCGGCCGTGGCCAACGTAACCGCACTGGTTGCCTTTGCGATCGGCATGCTGATATCTGTGCTCTGCATTGAGACACTCCCTCAGAAATAAGAAAACCCGCCGAAGCGGGTTGTGTTGTGTGTTGTGGCGAGGGTTACAAGGTCTCGGCGTAACCGAACAGCTCCACCAGATCGGCCGCGGTCAGGTTCAGGCCTGCCGCCAGCAGTAGCACCGTGGGGCTGTCCGACTCGATGGCCGCCGATCCCTGCCAGTCCACCAGGGCCCGGTAGCGGTCGAACTCATCGGGGATCAGATTGATCTGCGCCTCGATGTCCTCGTTTTTGATGCCCTTCATGTCGAACAGCGCAAGCAACGCCTGGCGCTTGGTCACGGTCACCCGTGCAGCATCCCGGGCGGCCTGCTCGGCTGCCAGGCGCTCGGCTTCCCGTTGTACCAGTTCCTCAGCGCTCAGTGGCACGACTTCCCACTGCTGCAGATAGCCTTCCCCCGTCTCCAGTGGGGCCAGCTCCACAGCCTTGTGGGTTGCCTGCACGAATGCAGGAGGCTCAACCGGCGCAACCAGCACATAACGCTCAGGCGCTTCGAAAGGCACAGGAAAAGACATGTTGTGCGCGTGCCGGCCGATGATGTCAGCCGGGCTCAGCGGGTAGTCGCCTGTTTCTTTATCGATGTACATGTTGACCCTTTAGATTGCATTGCCCAGGCGTGTGCCTGTGGCGAGCCAGTTGATGTAGGCGTTGCCGTCCACATAGTTGCCTGCGGGCTGCCCTGCACCTGGTGGGAAGACTTGAATCAGGTTGTAGTTGCCAGATGCAGTACCGGATTCGCCACTTGCGCCAGGCTGGCCAATGGCCCCGCCATTGCCGCCGCGTCCGCCAGTTGAGACGCCAATGCCCCCGACCGAAGACCCCCCAAGCGTCTCGGATCGCCCAGGATCGCCGTTTCCCGGAGCCTGCAAAGTCAGTGTGCTAATGGTGCTAAAGCCAGCGCCTGCACCACCGGCACCCCCGTCACCTGCGGCGTAAAACGATGGTGAATTAGGATTTTGAATGCGCAATGATCCGCCGGCCCCACCTGTGCCACCCGCGCCGAAGATCGTGCCGCCCGCATTGTCGATATTGATCAAGGTTCGGGTGTAGAGTCCAAAAGCGCCGCCCACCATCGCGCCAATTCGCCCGCGATTGATGATGGTGAGCAGGCCGCTTGGGATATTTGCAATGCTGAGCGCCGCTACATCCACTCCCGCGTTAATGGTGCAATACAGCGGTTCGTAGCCAACCCAACCCGCAGAAATAGCAAGAGCTCGGATGTCCGGGCTCCTGACACTGGCTGCGATGTTGAAATACACCGGGCCCTTGATGAGCAATGGTCGGTATGCCATATCAG